>JAIRZC010000152.1 GCA_031267455.1 Accumulibacter sp.
ACGAAATCGTTCGCGCGAGCGCGGCAATGGTCAATGAAGAGCCGGTCGCTTTCGTGCGGGAGGCGGGCTGCGGCGACTGGTGGTCCGGGCACGGCGGAGGCCGTGATGGGCCTGCGCCGTCCAATCTCGTTTTCTTCAGCCGACTGGAAGAAGTGCATGACCCCGAGCGATTTTCCTCCGTGCTCTGGATCAGCCGCAGAAAGATGCCCGAAGAGTGTGCCGAGCGTTTCGCGGGACATTGTGTCGTTTATCGGCCGCCTTTTAGGATAGCGCTCGGGGTCGGTTGCGACCGCGGCGCGGCGCGCGCGACGCTCGACGAAGTGGTCGACGCGGCGCTCGCCGCATGCGGCGCAAAGCCCGCCGATGTGGAGATCGTCGCGAGCATCGACCTGAAGGCTGACGAAACAGCCCTGTCGGAGATGGCCGCCGCGCGCGGTTGGGCGATTCGGTTTTACCCGGCCGTCGAGCTTGCCGCCGTCGAAGTTCCGCGCCCCTCCGAAACCGTTCGCCGCCATACGGGAACGCCATCGGTCTCGGCGGCGGCCGCGCTGCTTGCGGCAAGGGCCCAAAAATCGTCCCTGATCGTCGAAAAATGCCATCGGCGCGGTCTCGACGGTCGCAACGCCACTGTTTCCATTGCAAGGATAGAAGAATGACCCAGGAAAACGTTACGCCGGATTCCCCGCAGGCGCTCGCGCCGAAGCGGAACGCCGGAAAAATCATGCTCGTTGGCCTCGGCCCTGGACGCCACGATTATCTGACGGAACGCGCGCGAAAAGCGATTGCCGAGGCCGACACGGTCATCGGTTACGTCACCTACATCCGGCTCGTCCAGGATTTGCTCGACGGAAAAGAGATCATCAGGAAAGCGATGTCCGAGGAACTCGATCGCGCGATCGAGGCTTTCGAACGCGCGCGCCGCGGGAAAAAAGTCGCGATCGTTTCATCGGGCGACGCGGGTGTCTATGGCATGGCCGGCCCGGCGTACGAAATACTTTTCCAAGCTGGCTGGACGCCAGCATCGGAGATTGAGGTCGAGATCGTTCCCGGGGCATCCGCGATCAACGCCTGCGCTTCGCTCGTTGGCGCGCCGCTGACACATGACTTTTGCGCGATTTCACTCTCCGACCTGATGACGCCCTGGCCGACGATCGCGCGCCGCCTCGACGCCGCGGCGTATGCGGATTTCGTCGTCGCCCTCTACAATCCGAAAAGCGTCCGCCGCGCGCGGCACATCCGCGAGGCCCAGCGAATTTTCCTTCGTCACCGCGATCCCGAGACGCCCGTGGCTGTTGTCAAGTCGGCTTTTCGTCCCAAACAGCGGATCGAGTTCTCGACGCTCGGAAAAATGGCCGAAGTCGACATCGGCATGCTCTCGACGGTGCTGATCGGAAATTCGAGCACCTATGTGAAGCATGGGCTGATGATCACCCCGCGGGGTTATACGGACAAATACGAAGTCGATTTCGGGCATCGTTTGGCGCGCGGCGGCGAAAAACCCGGGCGTTCGCTTTCGACAGGGCTGGACGGCTGGCTGGAAGCTGTCAGGACGAGCGGAAAATCGCCCGCCGAACTTGCGAAAATCTACCGCCTTCCCGAGGACTACATTGCCGCCGCGCTAAAGGCTTTACCCGATACCGATGATTCGTCGGCGCGGCTTACGCTGGGAGGGAAAGGATCATGAAGCGAATGAATGAAGTCTCGCCGGATTTTTCCGGACGCGTCGACCTCGTCGGCGCGGGCCCAGGCGACCCCGACCTCGTTACCCTGAAGGCTGCGCGGCTTATCCAGAATGCTGAAGTGGTCGTGTATGACAATTTGGTCGGCGACGGGATACTCGATCTGATTCCGCCGAAAGTCGAGCGTATCTATGTAGGCAAGATGGCGGGAAACCACACATTGCAGCAGAAGGAAATCTGCAAACTGCTTGTCGAAAAAGCGAAAGAGGGGAAACGCGTCGTCCGCTTGAAGGGCGGCGATCCGTTTGTCTTCGGGCGCGGTGGCGAGGAGATCGACGTTCTGATGGAAGCCAGGATTCCCGTGGGAATCGTTCCGGGCGTCACGGCGGCGCTCGGAGCGGCGTCGAGCTTCGGTTTTCCGCTGACGCACCGCGATTACGCGCAAAGCTGCGTTTTCGTCACGGGGCACCTCAAGGGCGACTCGGTCGACCTCAACTGGCCGATGCTCGCGCAGTCCCGGCAGACGGTCGTGATCTACATGGGCCTCATCGGGATCGAAATCATCTCGGAGCGCCTCCAGGCGGCCGGATTGCCCGGTGATACGCCTGCCGCGCTCGCTTATCGCGCAACCTGTTCCGACGAGAAGCTCTTTCTGGCGACTGTCGCGACCCTGCCGAAGATTGCTCGGGAAGAAACGGTGAAATCCCCGGCGTTAATCGTCATCGGACAAGTCTTGAAGTTGTCCGCAGGCTGACGTGGGGTATTCCGGTTGGGTCAAGCCTGACAGGCCTCAAGGAAAAAACCTGCCGGAAAACGAGGGAAATTCCGTTTACAAAAACCGGCAATTGTTTTAGATTCCGCCTCCATGTTTCACGGCAAATATCCGATGGCGCTCCTGTTGTCGCTCGTCTGCGTCCTTAGCGGCGCTCGTCATGCCGCGGCCGAAGAGGATATTATGGAAGCGCCCGATGAGTTGGCC
>JAIRZC010000178.1 GCA_031267455.1 Accumulibacter sp.
TAACCGAGGTTCAATCCGGATTCAAGCGCATTTTCGACGCGGACATTGAACCAGCTTTCGATACTTTTCGTGAGAAACTGCACCGAAACCGCATAAATCACAACTCCCGGAAGAACAGCCATGAAACCGAACATCAGCATGAGCCGAAACTTCAGGCGCGATCCGAAAACGCGCGAACGGTATTCGATCAGAAGATTCCACATCTGCCAGACGACCAGCGCGAAAAGCGCGACAGCCACGGCGACATTGATCCTGAGCAGCCAAGAGTAATGGCGCGCGAAAAACGATGAGTTCGCGCTCGCCGACGCAAGCAAAAAAAGCAGGATGCCAACGAGAGCCGCCACGACGATGACGGTCGGTTTTTTCATCATTGCCCGCCCGTCTGGCCGCTCTCCGGCGTAGCGCCGCCGCTTGACGATTCAAGCGCCGGAGGATCCGCGGCCTCCAGTGGCGCATCGGGAAGGACAAATTTCCAGTAATGCCAGCCCGACGACAGATCCCAGTCACGGTTCGAAAGCGCATCGACCTGGAAAGTCTTCGGCATCGATGACAGGTCGAGGCGCATCCATATCCCCGCTTGGTAGGTCTCGTCCGGACTCAGGATTTCCCGGTCGACGACGCGCCAGTCGCGCACACGGGCAATCCTCGCGAGCGCGTCGCCAAAGGAATCGAAGCGCTGATACAAAGCCCCTGTCGAGAGGCGGTACTTGCGCGTCAGCGCGTGGTAAGAAATCCGGTAGATCCGGCTTTTTCGAACGATTTCTTCATTCCACCAATACCAGCGCGGGCGCTTGAGTTCGAAGTCGAGTACGAAATGGAGCACGACGCCCTTGCTGATCGCTTCTTCGAGTCGCGCGTTGAAGGGAAGACCGAATTCGGCAAAGAGCACGCAACCCTCGCCCTCCACCGAAAGGCGCGATTCCAGAATATCGATCCCCGCGGCCTCCACGGACAAAGCGAAGAACAGGTTCAAGCAGAATGATTTAAGCAGTTTTCCGCAAAAGCGCATAGTAAAAGCCATCGTGCTCAGGACATGGCAGCAATTGCCTCTCCAAAATGCTTTCGGCGTCCGGGCGCCGGATCAAAAACGCGTTGATCGACCCTGCGTTTTCTTCGACAAACACCGAGCATGTCGCATACAGCAACCGTCCCCCCGGAACGAGCGTCCGCCAGAGAGTATCCAGGATCGCTCTTTGCTTTACCGCGAACCTGCGGACATCGCTTTCGCGCCGCAACGCCTTGATATCCGGATGACGTCGAACGACGCCCGAACCCGAACATGGTACGTCCGCGAGAATGGCGTCGAAGAGACGACCGTCCCACCAGGATTCTAGCGCGCAACAATCCGCAATCCTGATTTTGGCGGACAGTCCGAGGCGCTTTAGATTCTCTTCGATTCTGGCCGCTCGCGCGGCGTCCATATCGATCGCGACGAGGTCGACATCGGCCGATTCGAGCAGATGCGCCGTTTTTCCACCGGGCGCGGCGCAAGCGTCGAGAACGCGCTCCCCCGATCTGGGCGAAAGCAACTTCGCCACCCATTGCGCGCCTGCGTCTTGAACGGAAACGAGACCATCGTGAAAGCCCGGAAGCCGATCGACGGAAAGCGGTGTTTCGAGAAACAGCGCATCACCCCCGAATTCTCCACGAGCGAGCGATTGCTTCGCCATCAGGCCGGATGCGGACAAGGCGCCCGCGTAGTCCTCCGCCGTCGTTTTCCGTCGGTTGACACGCAAGGTCATGGGCGGCTGCGAATTACCGGCCTCGATAATGCTCTCCCAGTGGCGCGGGTAATCTTTCCTGAGGCGCTTCAGCCACCAGAGCGGATGAAGATAGCGGACGACCTCGTCCTTTTTTCCCTCCGAAATCAGGACTTCGCGCTGACGCAAATAGTTGCGCAGGACGCCGTTGACAAGCTTTTTATACTTTGCGTCCGCAAGCTCTCCCGCGGCCCTGACCGCCTGATCGACGACCATCGGGCGCGCGTCCGGCCGAGTCTCGAGGCGGTAGAGCGCGGCTTGCAAAAGCGCGTAGGTTTCCGGGTGCGCAAGATGCCGGCTCATCAGTCTTCCGAGAACGAAGCCACTTTCGCCATGCCGCCGCAAAACGCCATAAGCGATATCTTTCGCCGCGGCGCTGGCGCCCCGAGATTCGAGCGCCAGTGAAGCCAGCGCCTTGGGCAAGCTTTCCCCCGCGTCGACGCGCGCAAGGACACGCGCCGCCAAGAGCAGGCTCCAACCCAGCGAATCGGGTTTCATCTCCAGCGCATTCTCGCGCTGGCGACGCGAAGAGCGGCAAATGCGCGAAACAGCGCTTCACCGATAAAAAACGCGCGCGCGCGCGCCGGGGGATGCCCGAGAGCCTGGAACATAGTTTTGGAGTTTAGCACGGCATTTGGCGCACAAGACGCTCGGTCGCCGCATATCCGCCCAATGTGATCGGCTATCGGATAAGCCCTCCCACACGCCGATGCAACGAGTAGAATCCAGAAAGTCATTGCGCCAGCGCGCGCATCGTCGTTTGCCGTAAGGAGGAAAAATGAAATTCGCAATTCTCGGTCTGCTGATGGCTGTTTCCTCACAGTCATTTGCCGCGGTCGGATATCTGAAATCCTGCGAAACGGGCCGTTGGGAAGGCCGTCCCGCGTTCATAGGGAAATATGACGTCGACGGGCAAGAATTCGTCCGTTATTTCCGGAGAAGCCAGGTTCGTTATTGCCCGACGCAGATCGACCTCTAATCGTTTTTCGAGCGCTTCACAAAAACTCCGGATCACGCTTGTTTTTCGTGGAGAGTTTGCTCTTGCGCGCGCGGTTGGCACGCACGGCGCGTTTTTTCTTTTTTGGATCGTTCGCGTCCCTTCTTTTTTTCTACTCCTTCATGGCTTCGGCGTGGAATGCAGGAAGCCATCGGCTCGTTGCGTTGATTGCCTGGGACAGGCTCAGCCCCGCCGCGCGGCGGGAAGTGGCGACCCTTCTTCGCGCGCATCCTGATTTCGAATCCTGGACGAAAAGGTCGAGAGGACAAAACCTCGATGAAACAGCCTTTATCGAGGCGTCGACCTGGCCCGACGACATCCGCGGGGACAGGCGCTTTTACAGTGACCGCGCACCGCGCTCCGGCAAAGCCGGCGCGCCCCTTCCAGGCTTCCCCGATATGGCGCGCCACGCCGACTGGCATTTCAGAAACCTGCCCTTCGGAAAATCTGGAAAGAATGGGCCATCCGTATTACCGCGTTACGTTCGCCCCGGCCAACTCGACGAACAGCTCAAGCGCTTGAGTGAAGACCTCTCGCCCGGAAAAGGCACGCTCGCGCGGCGCGCATTCGTCCTGCCCTGGGTCATTCATCTGGTCGGAGATGCGCACCAGCCCCTGCACGCCGCCTACCGCGTCGACCGACCGCGGCTAACCGTGGGAAACCCTTTCAATCCCCGCAAACCCATTTCAACGCTTCACGCGTTCTGGGATGATCTCCCGGCTCCGTCGCGGCTCCGCGGGAAAACGCTCCGAAAAGCCACCGATGTCCTGACGGCAGCCTACCCTCGTTCCGCCTTCAGAAACCTCTCGGCGCCCCCAGGTACCTGGATCGAGGAAAGCTTTCGGATCGCCCGCGCCAAAGGCTATCCGGCCGGCTTGGGCGGAGGCCCCATCACAAAAGCATTTTTCGAGTCGAGCCGCGAGATAGCGAGACGGCGCGCCGCTTTAGCCGGCTACCGTCTCGCGCTTCTGCTGAACAGATTGCTGGCGCCGAAAACGGAGTGACCTTTCCGAGTCACGGACGTCGGCGATGCCAGCGACGACTCATCGCCGCCCCAGTTCGCGCAGGCGGCGAACCCTTTCCTCTGTCAAAGGGTGGGTCCTGAACAGATTTCCGAAGTTTCGGCCCGACAGAGGATTCATGATCATCATTTGTGCCGTCGCCGGGTGCTCCTCGGCCACCGGCATCGGTATCCTGCTCGCGAAAGCCTCAATCTTGAGCAATGCATCGGCCAACGCGTCGGGGTCTCCGCTCATTTCCGCGCCTCCGCGGTCCGCCTCGAACTCGCGCGCCCTCGAAATCGCCATTTGAATAAGCATCGCCGCGATCGGCGCCAGTACCGCAATACCCAGACCCAACGCCGGATTCGCCGGACGCCCCTCGGAATCACGCCCGCCGAAGAACATGATGAAATTCGCCAGCGAGGAAATCGCGCCCGCCATCGTCGCTGAAATCGTCGAAATCAGGATGTCGCGATGTCGGACATGGCTGAGTTCGTGCGCCATTACACCGCGAATCTCACGGGACGAAAGCGTACGGAGGATGCCCGTCGTCGCAGCAACCGCGGCATGCTCCGGGTCGCGCCCTGTCGCAAACGCATTGGGCTGTGCCTCGTCGATCACATAGACTCGCGGCATCGGCAGACCCGCGCGTGCCGCGAGTTCACGCACGATCGAATGAAACTGCGGCGCGCTCGCTCCGTCGACTTCCCGCGCCTTGTACATCTTCAACACCATTGTGTCGGAAAACCAGTAGGCGAATACGTTCATCGCGCCTCCGATCACCAGCGCGCTCATCATCCCCGAGCGACCGCCGAAATACGATCCGATTCCCGCGAAAAGCGCCATGATCGCCGCCATCAGGATGGAGGTTTTGATCCAGTTACCCAGCATCGATATCTTCTCCTCGAATAAAAACTGTCATAAGCGAAACAATATGGCGGGAAAACTCTCGAAATTCAAGTCCGTCCGCCGAGTACAATCCCGACGGGTAGTGGATTTCCTGCCAAAAACGCCCCGATATCGAGACGCCGCCCGCCGGCTTTTTGTACTTCGAGCAGGCTCAGCGCGCCCGATCCACAGGCGACGACGACACCGCTTGCGTCCGCCCCGAGAATCGTTCCGGGTTCCACTCGCGTGGCCGCCGAAGTTTCCAGGCGCGCTTTCCAGACTTTTATGGTCGTCCCGCGGTAAGTGAAATTCAGACCCGGATGCGGGTTGAACGCCCGAACCTGACGGTCGATCGTCTCCGCGAAGTAATGCCAGTCGATTCGCGCTTCACCCTTTTCTATCTTGGCGGCGTAGGTGACCCCTTCACTCGGCTGCGGGTGTGATGGAATAGGAGGCGCGCGCAAGGCGCGCGGCGCTTGCGCGATTCGCATCAATGTCTCGACGACCAACTCTCCGCCAAGCTTGGCCAGTTTATCGTGCAGGGAACCCGCTGTCTCGTCCGGGGCGATACGCAGGACCGTGGACTTCAGAATCGGCCCCGTGTCGAGACCGGCGTCCATCCGCATGATCGATATCCCCGTTTTTATGTCACCCGCGAGAATCGCGCGCTGAATCGGCGCCGCGCCGCGCCAGCGCGGCAGCAGCGACGCGTGAACATTGATACAACCCAGGCGGGGAATCTCCAATACGGTCTGTGGGAGAATCAAGCCATAAGCGCAGACGATCATCGCATCCGCGTCGGCACACCGGATTTCTTCCCGCGCGGTCACGTCCTTGAGCGTTTCCGGCTGGAAAACGCGTATCCCCGACGCCTGCGCCAGACGTTTGACCGGCGAGGTTCTCAAACCCATTCTTCGGCCCGCGCTTCGATCCGGCTGGGTAAGCGCCAACTCGACGCGGAAACCCGCCTTGAGGATGGCCTCGAGATTTGCGGCGGCAAAATCCGGCGTTCCCGCGAAAATCAATTTCATGCCGTTATGCGCGCCTGTTTGAGCAACTTAGACCGGATACGTTTTTGCTTGAGCGCTGAAAGGTATTCGACGAAAATCTTCCCGTCGAGATGTTCCATTTCGTGCTGCAGGCAGACGGAAAGCATCCCCCCAGCCTCTATTCTGCGGCGGTTTCCGTCGAGATCGAGATAGTCGACGACGACGCGCTCGGCGCGTTCGATCTTGTCGTAGATGCCGGGAACCGAGAGGCAACCCTCTTCGCCGAACCGACTGCCTTCGCTCTCGATCAACTCGGGGTTGATCAGAACAAGCAGCTGATCGCGGGTTTCGGAAGCGTCGACGACGATCAGCCGCTTGTGGATGTCGACCTGCGTTGCGGCAAGGCCGATCCCCGGCGCGCCATACATTGTCTCGGCCATGTCGCGCGCAAGATTCCGGATATCGTCGTCGATTTCGTCGATCGGGGCAGCCAGTGTCTTCAAACGAAGATCCGGATAACGAAGAATCGGAAGCAATGACATAAAAAAGCTTGATTGCGGAAGTAATTACGTGCAGAATCTAATGTAATATATTGAATATATACGCGCTTGACCGTTTTGAACATATGCTTGCCTTCCTGATCTTTTCCGACCGAGGAATTTCCGCATGGTCGTTGAAATCCCGCGCTGCGGCAGCAGTTGGGGTCTGCGATTTCAGCCATGTCGTTCGCCGTATGAGGATATCACGATGACCCGCTTTGCCTGCGTTTTTCTCTTGGCCCTGTTTTTCGTTTTCCGCGCGCACGCCCAGGAAGCCGTTTCCGACGATTCCACCACCGAGCTTCGGCTTGCAAAAAACGCGCCGCAAACCTATACCGTCCTCGCGGGCGATACCCTCTGGGGCATCGCGGCCAAATTCCTCGAAGAGCCCTGGCGCTGGCACGAATTGTGGCGAATGAACAGCGAGCAGGTCAAGAATCCCCAGCATATCTTTCCGGGCGACATTCTCGTCGTGGAATACGACATGGATAAAGTGCCCCGCCTCAAGATACAGACGACCGGCCCCAATTCGCCGCGCGACTACCCTTCTTCTTCCAGGGAAATTAAGCTCGAACCCAAGATTTATCAGGACCGGAATGGCCAGAGCATCCCTGCCATTCCTCCCAACGTTATCGAGCCTTTCATCTCGGCGCCGCTCGTCGTCGAAGAGAACGATCTCAAAAATGCCGC
This sequence comes from Accumulibacter sp., assembly GCA_031267455.1. Taxonomy (GTDB): domain Bacteria; phylum Pseudomonadota; class Gammaproteobacteria; order Burkholderiales; family Rhodocyclaceae; genus Propionivibrio. Next base: position 6,865 of record JAIRZC010000178.1, read on the forward strand.
TACGCTCGTCGCCACTTCGCAAGACAGAGTCTTCCTCGGCAAGGGCGACACGGCCTATGTCGAAGGCGCTGACCCCACCAGGGAATTCTGGCAGATCTATCGCGAAACGAAGCCCTTGGTCGACCCTGAGAATCCGCTCCAGCCCCTCGGTTATGAAGCTTTTTATCTTGGAACGGCCAAGCAGGTCGTCCTTGGGAACCCGGCGACCTTCGAAATCCTCTCTGCGAAAGAAGAATTGGGGCGCGGCGATCGTCTCCTGCCTTCCGAGCGCCCTCCTCTGGTCGATTATGTACCGCACAAGCCGGATTTTCAGATTGAAGGCCGAATTATCTCGATTTATGGCGTTCCAGTTCATGGTACGATCGGTACGGCCGGATCGAGCTCGGTTGTTTCGATCAATCGCGGAAAGCGCAACGGAATCGAAGTCGGACATGTCCTTGCGATCTCCCGGAACCGCACGGTTTACGTCTATGACAAGGCAAATCGCCGTACCTCCCTCCAAGTTCCACCGAATCGAAGCGGCCTCCTTTTCATTTTCAGAACCTTCGACAAGGTTTCCTACGGTCTGGTCGTTCACGCCGAGGGTGTCGTCGAAACCAATGACTTTATCCAAACCCCTTGAAACCACAAGAGATACCTCACTCGCCGGCTGGCTGAGACTGACGCTGATTCCCGGACTTGGCGGGGAGTCGCAGCGCAGGCTTCTTTCCGCGTTCGGCCTCCCGGAAAATATCTTTTCACTGAGACGCTCTGAGCTTCGCCGTGTCGTCGGCGACAAGACGATCGATCTCCTTCTTGGTACCGACAATGCGGCGCGCGTCGACGCGGCGCTCGACTGGACCAGAATACCGGGACGATCTCTTCTCACGCTGGCCGATCCTCTCTACCCACGTGCTCTGCTCAACATCCCGGACCCGCCCGTCCTTCTCTACATTCTCGGAAAACCTGAACTCTTGGGCCGAAAGGCGCTGGCAATCGTCGGAAGCCGTCGCCCAACTCCCCAAGGCGCGCGCGACGCTGAAAATTTCGCCGCCGCCCTGACGGAGGCCGGATTGTTGGTCGTGAGCGGCATGGCGCTCGGAATCGACGCGGCGGCGCACCGCGGCGCGTTGCGCGCCCAAGGCGGGACCATCGCTTTCATAGGTACGGGTATTGACCGCGTTTACCCGGCACGCAATAAGGACCTCGCCATCGAAATCGCCACTGCAGGCGCCATCGTTTCCGAATTTCCGATGGGAACACCCGCGGCGGCGTCCAACTTCCCGCGGCGAAACCGCCTGATTTCCGGTATCGCCGCCGGCGTCCTCGTCGTCGAGGCGACGACCGAAAGCGGTTCGCTGATCACCGCACGGCTTGCCGCAGAGCAGGGCCGCGAAGTTTGCGCGATTCCTGGATCCATTCATTCCCCCCAATCCCGAGGCTGTCATTGGCTCATCCGCCAGGGCGCGAAACTCGTCGAAACCGCGCAGGATGTTCTCGTTGAGATCGGTGAGTTCAGCCTCTCCGCCTCTCGTCCCGAGGCCGCTCCAGTCCAACGCACCGCCGACGGGCCACCCGATCCTCTCGTCGCGCTTCTCGACCTCATGGGCTTCGATCCCTGCGGCCTCGACGATCTTCTCGTCCGCGCGCGCCTTCCCGCGGAATCCCTGACTCCGGCGCTTCTCCAACTCGAACTCGAGGGACGCGTCGCAAGCCTTCCGGGAGGACGTTACCAGAGGCTCTCATCCCAATAATTCCGTTTAAAAATCCTTTATTCTGAAATAAGTGCCGCTGGATTCCGCCAATGCGGCGCTACGCGCGAGTCGTCGCTTCTCCAACGCTTTTGTAGTCGAATTCCCTGGCGCGGCGCTTGCGCTTTTCCCTGAATTGCTCTTATCATCCCTGCTCCCGGAATCCCCCGGAAAATACTGTCGGCATCCTCGGCCGAAATTGCGAGTCACTTCATGAGCAAAAAATTGATCATCCCGGAAAAACCTTCTGTCGCCACCGATGTCGCGCGCGCGCTCGGGGGGGTCACCCGCCGCGGCGAATATTTCGAGTCGGATGATTATGTGCTCTGTTCGGCTGTCGGTCACCTGCTCGAACTCGTGTGCCCCGAAAAATACGAAGTCAAGCGCGGCAAATGGTCTTTCGCAAATCTTCCCGTCATCCCCCCGCACTTCGATCTGCGCCCAATCGAGAAAACCGAGGCGCGCTTGGCGTTGCTGTGCCGCCTGATCAGGCGCAAGGATATCGCTTCACTCGTCAACGCCTGCGACGCGGGACGGGAGGGGGAACTCATTTTCAACTATATCGCACAGTATGCCAAAGCCAGGAAGCCTGTCGAGCGCTTGTGGCTGCAATCCATGACACAACAGGCGATCCGCGATGCTTTCGCGCAATTGCGCCCCGAAATCGAAATGAAGGGACTCGCCGACGCCGCAGTGTGTCGTTCCGAAGCCGATTGGCTCGTCGGAATCAACGGTACGCGCGCGATGACGGCTTTCAATTCCAAGACCGGCGGATTTCACCTGACAACTGTTGGTCGCGTTCAGACGCCGACCTTGATGCTCATGGTCGAACGCGAGGAGCGAATCCGAAAATTCAAACCGCGCAACTATTGGGAAGTCGAGGCGATTTTCTCCTGCGCATCGGGCGAATATCACGCCAAGTGGTTCGATGAGCGTTTCAGCAGGGCCGGAATAAAAGATGAACACGCGCGCGTCGATCGTTTGTGGGACGAAACAAGCGCGCTGGCGATCGTCGAAAAATGCAAAGGGAAACCGGGATGCGTTACCGAGGAAAAAAAGCCTGTAGCGCAGGCATCACCGCTTCTTTACGACTTGACCAGCCTCCAGCGCGATGCGAACAGTCGCTTCGGTTTCTCGGCGAAATCGACGCTTTCCCTTGCTCAGGCGCTATACGAAAAACACAAGCTCCTGACCTACCCGCGCACCGACGCGCGCGCCCTCCCAGAGGACTACCTAGGCACTGTCAAATCGATCCTCGCGATGCTCTCTGGTGGTGAAAGCCCCTCAATCACCCCGTACTCGCCATTCGCTCGCCGGATACTCGACAAAAAATGGGTCGTTCCTAGCAAGCGAATATTCAACAACGCGAAAATCTCGGATCACTTTGCAATCATCCCTACCCTGCAGCCACCCAAGGCGCTGTCCGCGGCCGAACAGCAACTTTACGACCTGGTCCTCAAGCGTTTCCTGGCGGTTTTCCATCCGGCTGCCGAATACCTTCTGACGACCCGTCTCACCCGCGTTGCTGAAGAAGCTTTCAAAACCGAGGGAAAGATTTTGGTCGACCCCGGGTGGCTTTCTGTTTACGGCCGCGAAGCCCAAGTCGATGGCGAAGAAAACCTCGTCCCAGTCGTTCCCGGCGAACGTATCCAAACCCAAAAGCTGACTGTCAATTCCGGACAGACGCGCCCTCCGGCGCGTTTTTCCGAAGCGACCTTGCTTTCAGCCATGGAGGGCGCGGGAAAAACACTCGACGACGACGAACTCAAAGCCGCGATGGCGGGGCGCGGCCTCGGCACCCCGGCAACACGCGCGCAGATCATAGAAAACCTCATCTCCGAACAATACGTTCTTAGAGAAGGACGTGAGCTCCACCCAACGGCAAAAGCGTTTTCGCTCCTCACTCTGCTCAACGGCCTCGGCGTCCCCGAGTTGACGGCGCCCGAGCTCACGGGAGAGTGGGAATACAAGCTCTCTCAAATGGAACGCGGCGAACTTGCGCGATCGAGTTTCATGAATGAGATCGCGCAAATGACGCAACATATCGTCGGACGCGCGAAAAGCTACGATAACGACACGATTCCCGGCGATTTCGGTCAACTCGATGTCCCTTGTCCAAAATGCGCTGGGAAAATCAAGGAAACCTACAAAAAATTTCAATGTCAGTCTTGCGATTTTTCGCTTTGGAAGATCGTCGCAGGCCGCCAGTTCGAGGCCAGCGAAGTAGAAACGCTTATCCAGAAGCGCGAGATCGGCCCGCTTACGGGCTTCCGAAATAAGATGGGGCGGTCTTTCAGTGCGCTCATTCGCCTGAACGGTGAGAACTCGCCCGAATTTGATTTCGGCGCGGGCACTAAGGACTCTGCTCAGGAAGCTGTCGACTTTTCGGGAAAAGAGGTACTCGGCATCTGCCCCAAGTGTTCCGCGCGCGTTTTCGAGCACGCAATGGCCTATCTCTGTGAAAACGCGGCAGGTCACACGAAAAGCTGCGATTTCCGAACGGGAAAGATTATCCTCCAACAACCGCTTGAGCCCGAGCAGCTGCGAAAACTCTTGGATACGGGCCGGACCGACCTTCTGAAAGGCTTTGTTTCCGCGCGCACGCATCGCAGGTTCTCGGCCTACTTGGTATCCACCCCTGATGGGAAAATCGCGTTTGAATTCGAAAAACGCGAGGCGAAACCGAAGGCTGCCCAGTCCCCGCGAGAACGCGCAAAGAGGCCACTTCGAAAAACGCCGGCCAGGGAATGACCAATAGAAGCTATCCCTCGGCTTATCCTCGAGAGGGCATGGATCCTTGTTTCACGTGAAACATTCCGGGATTTTTTGTGGAATCCGCGTCGGAGCGCTGACGCCATCTCCAAATCATCGGCTGGATTCCGACTTTCCTGACGCGCGCCCTGTGTGGCGTATTTGACCCTTCTTGGCCTTTCATACGCTCAGATGTCGATCCGTGCGCTCAGAGCGTTCGATTCGATGAAAACGCGTCGAGGCTCGACGAGTTCGCCCATCAGTGTCGTGAAAACTTCATCCGCTCCAATCGCGTCCTCGATCTGTACCTTCAGAAGACGGCGAGTTTTTGGGTTCATCGTAGTTTCCCAAAGCTGTTCGGCATTCATCTCCCCCAAACCTTTATAGCGCTGTTTGGTAATGCCTTGCTCGGCTTCCTTGAGAAGCCAATGGATTGTCTGCGAAAAATTCGAAACCGCGCGCTTTTTCTCGCCGCGAAGGATCATTCCACCCATGCCGAAAAGGCCGCTGAAGGTTTGAGCCGTCTTTCGCAGCTGGGCGTAATCGCCGCTTTTAAGGAAGTCCGAATCGATAACTCCGGTACTTTGGTTTCCGTGTCGGATTCTCTCGATACAAAGCCGCCAGTGTTCGTGGATCTCCGAGAAGGCCGGAAAAACCCGCAGAGCCGGTTTCTCGCCCAAGGAGCGCATCAGCGCTCGGGCACTGCCAAGCGCGGCAGCTTCATCATCCAGATGCAGCTCGAGGTTAAAATCCAGCAACGCGCGCAATACCTCGGCGTCAATGAAGCGCGAAAGTCGCTCGATCAGGGCTTCCGCGAGCATGTACTCGTTGGCAAGCGCTTCGAGAGAATCGCCCGAGATTGCGGCCGCGCCAGCGGCGGGATGCAATACTGCCCCGTCAAGCGCCAGTGAAACGAGAAAGCGATCCATGGCTTGGTCGTCTTTGAGGTAGCGCTCGCTTTTGCCGTATTTCAACTTGTAGAGCGGTGGCTGTGCGATATAAACGTGGCCGTTCTCTATGAGCTCGGGCATCTGACGGTAAAAAAAGGTCAGGAGTAGTGTTCGGATGTGAGCGCCGTCGACATCGGCGTCGGTCATGATAATCAGTCGGTGATACCGAAGCTTTTCGGGCTTGTATTCGTCTTTACCTATTCCCGTCCCCAGGGCGGTAATCAACGCGACGATTTCCTGTGAAGAAATCAGTTTGTCGAAACGCGCCTTTTCGACATTCAATATTTTGCCCTTGAGCGGAAGGATCGCCTGAAACTTGCTGTCCCGACCCTGCCTTGCCGAACCTCCCGCGGAATCGCCCTCGACGAGATATATCTCGCAGAGCGCGGGGTCCTTCTCATAACAGTCAGCGAGCTTTCCGGGCAAGCCAGCCCCCTCCAAAATCCCCTTGCGGCGCGTCATCTCTCGCGCCTTCCGGGCAGCATCACGCGCGCGCGCCGCTTCGACAATTTTCCCGGTGATTACCTTTGCATCCTGGGGGAATTCCTGGAGGAATTCAGCGAGTTTCACGGCGACGATTTCTTCAACAGCCGGGCGGGCTTCGGAAGAAACAAGCTTCATTTTGGTCTGCGAAGCAAATTTCGGATCCGGCATTTTTATCGAGAGAACGCAGGCAAGACCTTCACGCATATCGTCACCGGTAATTTCGACCTTGGCTTTTTTGGCGATCTCTTTCTCTTCGATGAATTTATTGATTACGCGCGTCATCGCGGCGCGCAGACCTGTCAAATGTGTGCCTCCATCGGCTTGGGGAATATTGTTCGTGAAGCACAGTACTTGCTCGGCGTAGCTGTCGTTCCACTGCATCGCAAGTTCGACGCCAACCTTGCAGCTGGGAATAGACGACTCACCTGAAAAGAAAAAAACGTTCGGGTGAAGCGTCGATTTCGTCCGGTTGATGTATTCGACGAAACCCTTGACGCCACCGAGAAATGCAAAGTCTTCTTCCTTGCCCGAGCGTTGGTCGAAAAGACGAATCTTGACGCCATTGTTGAGGAAGGAAAGCTCACGAAGACGTTTTGCGATAAGTTCATAGTGGTATTCGACTTGGCCAAATATCTCGCCGTCGGCCAAAAAATGAACCTCTGTCCCGCGCTGATCGGTATCGCCAAGAACCCTGAGGGGCGATACTTCGATACCGTTCAGGACTTCCACGATTGGATCGACGGCCCGACCCCTGTGGAATTCGATCCAATATTTCTTGCCGTCACGGCGAATCGTCAGCCTGAGCCACTTGGAAAGCGCATTGACGCAAGAAACGCCAACGCCATGCAAGCCTCCGGAAACCTTGTAGGAATTTTGATTGAACTTGCCTCCAGCGTGCAGATCGCACATGACGATCTCAGCAGCCGAACGTTTCGGTTCATGCTTGTCGTCGAATTTGATTCCCGTCGGAATCCCGCGACCGTTGTCGAGTACTGAAATCGAACTGTCCGAGTGGATCGTAATCACGATATCGTCGCAATACCCCGCCAAGGCTTCGTCTATCGCATTATCGACCACTTCAAAAACCATGTGGTGGAGACCGGTGCCATCCGAGGTATCGCCGATGTACATGCCAGGGCGTTTCCG
>JAIRZC010000225.1 GCA_031267455.1 Accumulibacter sp.
CGCGAAGTCCTTGGCGCGCACGTGCGGCAGAGAGGCTCGCAGGTCGACGCTGCGCGGACACGTTTCGATTTTTCCCACGATCGGCCTATGACCCGCGACGAGATACGCCGTGTCGAAACGCTCGTCAACGCCGAAATCCTCGAGAACTCCGAATGCGCGTACCGTATCATGCCGATCGACGAGGCGCGAGAGATCGGCGCGACGATGCTTTTCGGAGAAAAGTACGGCGAAAACGTCCGCGTCGTCGATATCGGTTCGTCGCGGGAACTCTGCGGCGGAACGCACGTCGCGCGCGCGGGGGACATCGGCGCCTTCCTGATCGTCGCCGAGAGCGGCATCGCGGCGGGGATACGGCGCGTCGAGGCCGTGACGGGCGACAACGCGATTGCTTACATGCGCGAGACGCAAGACGCCCTCGGCGAAGTGGCGGGACTGCTCAAGGTCTCGCCCGAGGAAGCGCCGGAACGGGTTGGCGCGTTGCTTTCCGAAGCGCGCCAGGCCGAACGCGAACGCGCGCGGATCCAAAGCAGGCTCGCGACGGCCCAGGGCGCGGGCCTCGCCGGGTCGGCGGTCGAAGTCAAGGGAGTCCGCGTCCTGGCGGCGACGCTTGAAGGCGCGGATATCGATGCCCTTCGCGCGACGATGGACGCGCTACGCGACAAGCTCGAGACTGCCGTCGTCGTCCTTGCTTCGACGGCGGGCGAAAAAGCGACGTTGATCGCGGGCGTCACATCGGGGTTGACCGGCCAAATCAAGGCGGGCGAACTCGTCAATTTCGTCGCAAGGCAGATCGGGGGCCAGGGAGGCGGTCGCCCGGACATGGCGCAGGCGGGCGGAACCAGGGTCGAAAAACTTCCCGAAGCGCTCTCTTCGGTCGTGGCCTGGGTCGAAGAAAGACTATGACGCGGCGCTTTTTCGCCGCTTAAATCGATATACGGACATTCTGTCCGCAAATTGTCCGCGACGCGAAGGTTTTTTCGCCTTTCCGCGCGGAAAGGCCAAATCGACACGCTCACGGGTAATTCGAGATTCTGAAAATCGAGGTTTTCAGGTGGATCAAAGAGCGCGGATCTTTCTCAACAAGCCCGTCGTCGAACCTTGATGGACAAAGGGAATCGAAACCGCCTTTCCGCCCCAGGTGGAAACTTCGCGGGCGCCGACGATCCTTTCGACCGGCCAGTCGCCGCCTTTTGCAAGCACGTCCGGGCGGCATTCGAGAATGCGCGCGATCGGCGTGTCTTCGTCGAACCAGGTGACCGCCGAAACGCAGCCGATCGCGGCGACGACGGCCATCCGGTCGGCCAGCGTGTTGATCGGACGGTCGTCCCCCTTGCCGAGCCTCTTTACCGAAGAGTCGGAGTTGATCGCGACGAGCAGTGAAACGCCGAGCGCGCGCGCCTGCGCGAGCAAAGTGACGTGTCCGCGGTGCAGGATGTCGAAGCAGCCGTTGGTAAATACCAGCGGACGCGGCCATTCCGAAAGTCGGTAAGGGATCGCGTCCGGCGCGGCGATTTTCGATTCGAATTCCGGAACACGCGGCGCGACCATGTGTTCAGGCCGAAAAGAAATCATCGGGACAAGCCGCGGCCAAAAGAAGGTAGCGCAGGGGCGCGGCAGAGGGAATCAATGGGGACACGGATGATTTTCAAAGTAAAATCAAGGCGTTCCGTCGGTTTTGTCCTCCCGGGGCGGGAGGTTCGCCGGTGTTTCGGACGCCTCCGCGCCTGAATTCATCTTGTCGAGTTCCTTTGCTTTTCCAGGCGTGACGATTTCGAGGAGGTTGACGACTTTCCTGACACCCGCAGTCGTGCGCGCAACCTGGATCGCCGCTTCGGCCTCTTCCTGCGTCACGATGCCGAACAGGAAGGCGACATTTGCCTCGGTAGTGACTTTTACGTGGACCGGGCTGAATTTCTGGCTGTCGAGCGAGCGGCTCTTGATCTTCGACGTGATGAAAGCATCGTTACTGCGATTGACGAAAGACGAGGGTGGGCCGACGACGACTTCGTTATAGACATTAATGACATTTGGAATATTCGTGGCGATGTTTCCAGCCTGGAAGCGGATTTCGGGCGAGATCGCCTCGCCCGTGACCAAGACCTTGCGATTGTAGCTCGTGAAGTTGAGGTGCGCCTTGTCGCCGAACTGTTCGCGCGCGCGGGTGACAGCCTTCCATTCGATCGTCTCGTCCTCGGTCTGCGCGCCGACTGTCCGGCGGTCGACGGCGGCCAGAAGGCCGGTCGTGACTCCGGTGGCGATCATCGGAAAACATCCTTGAAGGGTCAAGGCGGCAAGAAGCATTCCGCAGAAGAGGACGGCGGGTAATTTTCTGTTCATTCGCTGGCTCCCAATAACAGACAGTCGATCGCGTCGCAAAGGCAGTGGATGGCGAGGAGATGGATTTCCTGGATGCGCGGCGTGCGTTCCGATGGAACACAGAGGTGCACATCGGAATCCATAAGGAGGCTCCCGACTTTCCCACCGCCGCGCCCCGTCAGGGCGACGACGCGGATGCCGTCGCCTTGCGCGGCGCGGATCGCCTCGACGATGCTGGGCGAGTTCCCCGAAGTGGATATCGCGAGCAGGACATCCCCTGCTTTTCCGAGCGCGGAAACCTGGCGCGCAAAGACCGCGCCGTAGCTGTAATCGTTCGCGACGGCGGTCAGGATCGACGTATCGGTCGTCAGCGCGATCGCCGCGAGCCCCCGTCTTTCCCGCTCGAAGCGACCGACGAGCTCGGCGGCGAAATGCTGCGCGTCCGCGGCCGATCCGCCGTTTCCGCATGCGAGAACCTTGCCTTGGTTCGAAAGCGACGCGGCGATGCATTCGGACGCCCGCGCGATCGGCGTGACAAGCGTTTCGGCGGCATCGAGCTTCGTTTGCGCGCTGTCCTTGAAATGACTCCGGATGCGTGGGATCAGGTCCATGATCGGCTGTGTTGAAAAAAGACTAGTCTACCACTCGCCACGCTCGAACGACCGGAAAAGCGTGCCGTTCGCTCGGGCGTTTTCGGGAGAAGCGACCCGGAGGACGCCGTGGAAAAATCGAAAAAGCCGCGTCGCCGCGGGGATTCGAATGAAGAGGGAACCTCCGGTTTTCGGGTTCAAACGCTTTTCCCCGGCGCGCGCGGGGAAAAGCCGGATTCCTCTGGAAAATATACGTATAATCTCCATTTTTCGGAAGCCGCGAAAGAAAAGCGGGCGCGGGATCGAAGCCGTCGCCGGGTTTTCGGTGTGTTGTGGCGGATCGATATGCGAATACTTCTGAGCAATGACGACGGCTATTTTTCACCGGGGATCGAGTGTCTTTCCAAGGCGCTCTCGAATGAGGCCGAAGTTATGGTTGTCGCGCCGGAACGCGATCGTAGCGGCGTTTCCAATTCGCTGACGCTCGATCGCCCCTTGACCCTTCGGCGCGTCGCGAATGGCTTTTATTATGTCAACGGAACACCGACCGACTGCGTCCACCTCGCCGTGACGGGGATTTTCGACGAGTTGCCCGACATGGTCGTTTCGGGGATCAACCTCGGTCCCAATATGGGCGACGATACGCTTTATTCCGGTACCGTCGCGGCGGCGACCGAGGGCTATCTGCTCGGGATACCGTCGATCGCCGTCTCGCTCTGCCGAAAAAACGAAGAACATTTCGAGACGGCCGCGCGCGTCGCGCTCGAGATCGTCCGTATCGTCTCCGGGAAAAAGCTGGGCGAGCCGCTGTTGCTCAACGTCAATGTCCCCGATGTGCCCTACGATCGGCTCCGGGGCTGGGAAGTGACGCGCCTCGGAAAGCGCCATCGGGCCGAAAACGTGATTCGTTCGGTGACTCCGCGCGACGAAGTCGTCTACTGGGTCGGCGCCGCCGGCCCCGCGCAGGACGCGGGAGAAGGCACCGATTTTCACGCAATCGCGCGCGATTGCGTGTCGATTACTCCCCTGCAGATCGACTTGACCCACAACGCGCAGCTTCCGATGGTTCGCGGCTGGTTCGGACCATGAATGTCGCCGGGATCGGGATGACCTCGCAGCGGACGCGCGCGAGGATGATAAAGCGCCTGCGCGAGCAGGGGATACGCAACGAAAGCGTCCTTGCGGCGATCGAATCCGTTCCGCGCCACCTCTTCGTTCAGGAGGCCCTCTCTCCGCGCGCGTATGAAGATACGGCGCTTCCGCTCGGTTTTTCGCAAACGATCTCGCAACCCTACATCGTCGCGCGGATGCTGGAAATCCTGCTCGAGGGCCGAGCCTTGGGAAAAGCGCTCGAAATCGGAACGGGCAGCGGCTATCAGACCGCCGTCCTGGCGCTCCTCGCGCGGGAGGTTTTTTCGGTC
>JAIRZC010000248.1 GCA_031267455.1 Accumulibacter sp.
CATCATTCCGGGCGCGTTCATCCCGATCGATTGGAGCGCGGAGACCCACGCCTTTCTCAGGAAGCCCGCGTTTTTAAGGTCGCCCGCCGCGTCGATCGCGGCCTGCTGCTGCCCTTGGCGCAATTCTTCAAGACCCTCGCCGAGCGCGGAGAAGACGCCGCCGCTTTCAAAGAGTCGTTCGCGCGTCTCATCGCTTCCGAGCGCGGCCATACCCATCGCGAACGGGTTGAGAAGCCCCAGGGTGGGTCGCGCCTTTTCCACGCTTCCCACGGTCCTGGCCAGCGCCTCGCCCGCGCCGAGCGTGCCCGCCGAAGCGGCATAAGCTCCCGAAAGAAGCGCGCCTGCGGTCGAATGCCAGAGTTCAAGCGCCGAGAGCGTTTCCACGTCGTCGCGCGCGACCTTCGCGTTCTCCGGGTTCGCCATCCACCGCGCCGTCCCCGGCGATCCCTTCAAGACTTCGTTGATCCGCTCGAAATCGATTTCCCGCTCGACTTCGGGAAGGTTCCGAAGAACGATCTCTTGCGGAAGCTCGATCGCGCGACCCAGCTTCCGCGCTTTCGCCGCGTCGTCGGGGTTCGTGTCGAGGGAAGTCCGGAGGCTTAGAGCGGCTTTTTCACGGGTTTCTCTGGCAACAGACCTGAGTATTTCCCTATAGGAGTTTTCGTCCATTCATTCCGCTCTTGAATTTTTTTTAAGGGAGATTGACAGCTTCGATTTTGCAACTAAAATTAGTTGCATGTCGAAACAGGGAAAACGCCTCGCCACACTGACGAACGAAGAGGCACGCATGACGTGGGCGGAACTGGTCGCGCTGCTTGGCGGATTGGGGTACAGGCTTGTCGAAGGTAAAGGGTCGCGCGTGAAATTCGAGCACGATGTCGAAGCCCCCATCAACCTGCATCGCCCGCACCCTGGCAACGAAATCAAGGCGTATGTGCGGCGGCTTGTGCTCGAACATCTCAAGGAAAGGAAACAGCCATAAACACTTTGCTTTTTCATCGCGGTTATTACGGTTCCATCGAAGCCAGTCCGGAAGACGATTGTCTTTTCGGCAAACTGCAATTCATCCGCGCGCTGGTGAGTTACGAAGGGCGGACGGTTTCCGAACTGGAACAGGCGTTTCACGAGGCGGTGGCGGATTATCTGGCCGATTGCGAAAGCGCGGGTCGCGCGCCGGAATTGCCCTGTAAGGGATCTTTCAATGTTCGCGTCGGCCATGCGTTGCACTTAGCCGCGAGCGTTGCGGCCGCGCGCCGGAACGTGACACTCAACGACCTGACCCGGCGCGCGCTTTCCGCGTACATCGGACAACAGGGTTTGACCGTGGAGGCGTAAATCCATGCGTCAATCCTTGTATCCGGCGAGATACACCCGCCGAAAGGCTTCGATCACTTCAGCGCGGTCGGGATCGCGCCCGTTGGCCGCCTTGAAATCCTCTGTGATCTTCTTGCGGATTCCTGGAGGCATTTCATTGCGATCGAATACGAATTTCTTTCCGGACCTTCCCTCCTCGTAATAACGCGCGTCCGGGGAAAACCCTCCGGACTTGCCTTTGACCGCATGGAATTCCACCCATTTCCTGATCGTTCCGAAATCGGGCGGCTTTTTCTCTCTCGCCGTGGAATCCCGTATCTCGTCCCTGACCGCGCCCCTGTACTCAAGAAACGCCGGACTTTTATCCGGATTGTCTTTTCTGCCGAGAATCCCAGAAAGAACGGCGGTTTCCTGTATCATCTTGTCGATAGTCGCATCCGTGACTTTTTGCGCGTCGTAATCCTTGTCATGCGCCTTCCGCCAGAAAGCCGCCATTTGTTCCTTGTGTTTCGCTGACGCGCCGCTTTGCAATTCTTTCAAGTCCGCTTCGCTCATGTCGCGCCATTGCGCTTGACTGAAATCGATCACGCGGTTCCAGGTTTCAGAATCGTCGATAAAACCGTTCATCGTAAAACTTTCCTCCGGTTGAAACCCCGCCCTTTAAGGCGCTGGGAGACCTGCCCTGGCCGACCGGCCGGAGTTTCAGCGACCGTTTTGGGAGGGGAGAGAAACCCCTTCCAAAACACCTTGGATCGACAGGCCGAAAGGCCTGTCGCTGATTTCTTGCTCCTTTCCGTTGATGCCTGGATTTCCCGAGCGTTTCCAACGGAAAGGTCGATCCCGCTCACCGCCTTCGGCCGTTCGCCCAAGGCTAGCCCAGGAGAACCTCGGCACGTGTACGTCCGGATTGCAAAAAGAGTTCGAAGCCCAACCGCTTCCTGGCGCTGGCCGAAAGCAGGATCGCGCGGTCGGTCTTTTCTTTCAGTTGCTGCGTCAGGATCATCAGGCGGTCGAGTGCGGAATTGATGGGCTTGCCGCGCCATTCCCTGAGGAAGGTGACTCGCCGAAGGCGAAACGGAAGGAGTTGAAAGCGCAAGGGCGGATGGATTACCCGCGGGCGGGATGATCTTTGGAGACAGAGGACAAAAGATTGTCGTTTGATGTCACGCGCTCTGTCTTCTGTTTCATGGCCGCAACGCGCAATCGGCAGCCACCTCCTGAAGAACGCTTTCGATCTTTGCAGATATCTCGGCTTTGTCGGCCCGCGAAAACGCGTCTTCGATCCGAACGTCCAGGCCATCTTCCATCCGAACGACCGATTCTGGCATCCGGGACGCAATCTCGAAGGCGCGGAACTGCTTTAGCGCCGTGGCGTGTTGTTATCATAGATGCGCGCTGCTTGAATTGGTGTTGAAACGCCTTATTTTCGAGTACCGTCCGGAAGTCGGTGCTCAAGCATGGATCATGCGCGGCGACAACACTGACAAGAAAGAGCATCCGGACAAGCTCCTGCCGCCCGACGACAGGACAATGATCATCGGGCGCGCGGTTTGGAACGATAACAGGCTATAAAAAGAAAGCCTGGAGAAGCGAGGATTTTGAATAACAGGAATGGGAAATCATGTACACATACTCAGGAAGCCCCCTTATGAAACTGTGGGGGTGGCTTATAGTGCTTTGTTTGATGCTGCCCATAATGGCTCATGCCCAAGCGGAACAGGATGATTTCAAAGCGGTCGATCTCTTCCAGAAAGCCTGCGAAGCTGGAATCGCCCCGAGTTGCGGAAAATTGGGCCTCATGTACAAAAAGGGGGAAGGCGTCAAACAAGATAACTTCAAGGCGGCCGAGCTTTTCCAGAAAGCTTGTGACGGCGGAGAAGCTTTGCCTTGCGCTCTCTTGGGATCCATGTACGTCAATGGACAAGGCGTCAAGCAAAATGACATCAAAGCCGTCGAGTTTTTCCAGAAATCCTGCGAGGGTAAACATGCCTTGGGTTGCTACTTGTTGGGCCTTGCCTGTGAATATGGGGAAGGCACAAGGAAAGACATGGGCCAGGCGCTCTCGTATTTTGGAAAAGCCTGCGATTTGAAATATTGGAGAGGATGCATTGACTACGCGCGATTGAAGAGGGGGCGTTAAACCGATGCCCCCTCCTCATCTGCCTCGTCATCACGGACGAAGATACTGGTCAGCCGTTCTGGCGTTTCCGTAGTTCGCCGGCGGGGCGCGACGCAAATTCCACCGCGGACGCCAAAAGCGTACCGATCCCGGTCAGCGCTCCCACATCGTCCCACGCAACCTTCGCGTTCTCCGGGTTCGCCATCCACCGCGCCGTTCCGGGCGACCTCTTCAAGACCTCGTTGATCCGCTCGAAGTCGATTTCCCGCTCGACCTCCGGGAAATTCCGAAGCACCAGGTCTTGCGGAAAATCAATCGCGCGACCCGGTTTCCGCGCTTTTCCCGCGTCGTCGGGATTGGTGTCGAGCGCGTTGCGAACCGCAAACGCGCGTCGCGGCTTCGCGCCTCTGTCGGCGACGATCCATTTCCGCGAAAATTTCGTCGTCAGTCAATAATCGTCCTTTCGGTGGCGAATATCATGGATGCGCATCGCTGAAATGCCCAATCTTTTTGCTCGCCTTTTTTGTTGTCCTTGGGATACAATGCGAGACATGCGATACGAACTCGAACAGACCGCGTCTTTCGAAGGCTGGCTGGAATCGCTTGACGCGGGCCATCGGCGGCGTGTCATTTCCCGGCTGAGCCGGGTCGAACAGGGAAACTTCGGCGACCACAAGGCAATCACGGAAAGCCTTTTCGAGTTACGTTGTTTTTTCGGCGGCGGCATCAGGATGTATTACACGATTCGCCGAAACACGGTGATTTTCATGCTTTCGGGCGGCGACAAGGACAGCCAGAAACGCGACATTGAAATCGTGAAAGAAATGATGAAAGAACTGGAGAGCTAAGACATGGCCCTGAAAACGATCCGACTTGACCTTGCCCAATATCTCGAAACCGAAGCGGACATCGCCGAGTTTCTGGCGGAGACGGCGCGGGAAGGGACGGAAGCGGATTTCATTCACGCGCTTTCCATCGCCGCCCGCGCGCGCGGCATGACGGAAGTCGCGCAAAAGGCGGGGGTTTCCCGCGCGAGTCTCTACAAATCGCTTTCCGGGGATGGAAATCCGGAATTCGACACGGTTTATCGCGTCTGCGCCGCCCTGGGCGTGAAGCTCGTGCCGCAAGCCGTTCATGCCTGAATTTGAACCCAGGCCGTTCATTCGCTTCCCGCCTCTTTTGTCGCTTTCTGAAAATCGTATTTCATCTCTTGGAGACGGGACGATCCTATCGTTCAGAAGGCGTGATACGCGTACACCCGCTTACCTTCTTCGACCATCCCTCCCAAGGCTAGCCCAGGAGAACTTCGGCACGTGCACGGTCGGAACCTGGGGTTTTCCTGCTCTTCCCGAAAAGCTACAATGCAAAAAAAGGAGGGGTCGTCATGCTTTACAGAAAAACCATTGCCACATTGAGTCCGAGCATTTTCTTTCTCACAGGCTGTTTTTCCGCGTCAATGAATGTCCGCCCCGTGTCGGGAGATCTTCCGAAGTTCATCTGCATCAAGGAAAACCCGAAGGTTGCGGTGGATGATTTCGTTCCAGTGATTCAACATCTCTTGTTCGGTCACGGGATTCAGAGCGAAGTTTTTGAAGAAACCAAGGAAGCCCCCGAAAAATGTGGGCACATTCTGACGTATGTCGCCTGGAGACGTTGGGACGTGGTTCCTTTTCTTTACCAAGCCGATCTCAGACTGATGCGGCGTTCTGGCGAAATACTCGCCTCGGCCAGTTACACCGGCGGAGGGGGATTCAATTTCTCAAAATTCGCGGGAACCGAAACCAAGATGGCTCCTGTTATTGACGCGCTGCTTGGGAAAACGTCGGTAAAACAGCTTTCCCCGGAAACGGACGACGCGAAATAATCTTCTTCGCGCCGCCCGTCCGCTTACCTTCTTCGAACTCCGAACGCTGCCGCCGCCGGGTTATCGGTCTCGCTCTCTTCGAGCGCTTTGATTTCGGTCAGCGTCCGGTTGATTTGCGCGCTGGGCAGACCGGTGAAGTCGCCCAGCAGATGGACCGCTGCCTTGCGGAAGGCGTCGTCGAACTCGCCCTGCATCGCTTGCTGCCCGAACTTTTGCGCATCGGAAACAGCCCGAATACCGGCCGGGCCTTGATACCCGAAAGAGGGGTTCCCGGTGACGATCTTCGCTACCTCACCGAATTCGCGTACGACGACCATGAGGCCCATGAGGTAGCTCAACTGTTCGGCGGCCAGTTTGCGCGCGAGTTCCCCCAGATCATCGTCGCCCGAATCGCCCGGCGTGAGGGCTGTTTTCAGGAAGTAACCCAGCACGGCCGGCGCCGTGTAGAGCATGAGATAGTCGACCGCCAGCTTTGCGCGCCTGGCCGGCGTGTTGGCCCCCATGGTTTGCGCCACGCCCAGGTTCAGGGCGGTGTTCATGAACGAATAGAACAACACGGTGAAAAGCCGTTGCGCCGGGCCACCGCGCTCGATGGCCGACAGGTCTTTGGTTTGCCCGCCGCCCTGGGAGTCGATAACGGCTTGATCCGCCAGGGCCACGGCGCGGGTTTCCTCGCTGCCCTCGGCGATGGCCTTCTCGTAGGCGCCCTGCCAGGTTGGCACGTCGACCATCTGCTGACAGCGCATCATGAGGAAACAGGCATAGCGCCCGACGTACTCGTCCCAAGCGCTTTGGCCCCGCACGCGCAGTTCGTTGAGTTCGCGGAAACGGGTACGCGCCCGGTTTTCCATGAACGAGGACTTGTCCACGACCTCGCGCGTGAGGCCGAGCGGATTAGCGAGGTAGCTGATAATACCTCGCGCCACCCAAGGCGTGCCCACGCGGACGATGGATTGCGTGATGCCGAGCGGCTGGATGAGCGCGCTCATGACGTTGAAACCAAGGCCGGCGGCGCTCACCCCCTGGCGCAAACGCGAGAGGGCCATATCCACGGCGGCGTCCGCGCCTTTCTCACCCTCGGCCACATCCTGCACCCAAGTCTTGAACTGCTGCTTGGCCTCGGGGCCGTAGCGCTCGCGGATGGCGGCGTCGATGGTATGCGAACGCAGCAACCGGTTGGCGTCAATCAGCCACTCGTGCCAGGCGAGGTCGTGAATCACGTCATTGACGCCCGAGTAGAGGCCGGCCAGCGTGTAGAGCAGCGGCCGTCCTTGCACTTCCTCGACGCGCGACTTGGTGAAGCTGCGGCGCGTGGTGGCCGTGGTATAAGCGCCTTGCAACTGACGCCTGGCGCTTTCCGAGTCGGCATCTTCCACGGCGCGCTGGCTGGCGGCCGGGTCGTGCTTGATGGGGTAGTAGCCGCCGCGCAAATGCGCGGTCGTTCCGTCCGCTGTGGTCACGGCGAAGGGGCGCGGCGCCACCCATTCGGGTTCTTTCCCGTAGATACGGCGTTCCTTGGCGGCGATCTGCGGCCGGTAGCCCTCGAAGTGATCCCACACGGCCTGTACCGCCGTCCATTCTTGCGCGGTCAGCGATTGCAGCACCGGGGCAAGCTGGGCGTTTGTCCAACCTTCGCCGCCGAGCAGCCGCTGAAGGTTGCCCGTGTTGCCGGTATTCAGCGCGATGGCGAAGCGCGCCTCGCGGTTCAGGCTGCGGTTGATGGTCGGGAAGAATTGTCCTTTGCCACCCATTTTGCCCCGCTTGAACACCGGGGCGAGGATTTCCGACAGCCTGGTCGTGGCCTCGGCGCGCATCGTGGTTTCCTGGTCGCCGCGCTCATTAGCGCTGCGCACGAAGTATTCCCACATGGGGCCGCCGTCCTT
>JAIRZC010000257.1 GCA_031267455.1 Accumulibacter sp.
AATCGGTTCCTTGCTGATCTTGAGTATCTTTCGGATTTTCTCCTCGGGCATTTCCATTTTCCGGGCAAGCGTCGCGGGATCGGCCTCGACCCCCGTCTCCTGGAGAATCTGCCGGGAAATGCGATTCATTTTGTTGATCGTCTCGATCATGTGCACCGGGATGCGGATCGTGCGCGCCTGATCGGCAATCGAGCGCGTGATGGCCTGTCGTATCCACCAGGTCGCGTAAGTGGAAAATTTGAAGCCCCTGCGGTATTCGAATTTATCGACGGCCTTCATGAGTCCAATGTTGCCCTCCTGAATCAGGTCGAGAAACTGCAGGCCGCGGTTCGTGTATTTTTTCGCGATCGAGATGACAAGCCGCAGGTTGGCCTCGGTCATTTCTCGCTTGGCGCGGCGCGCCTTGGCTTCACCGGTCGACATCCGCTTGTTGATTTCCTTCAACTCCCTGAGCGGAATGCCGATGCGATCCTGAAGCGCCAGAAGCTTTTTCTGCTCTTCCCGGATATTCGGCGCGTTGCGCATGAGAACGGCCGCATAAGGTTTGCTGGAGAGGGATGCCAGTTCGCTTTCGACCCAATCCAGGTCGAGTTCGTTTCCAGGGAAAACCTTGATGAAGTACGGACGCGGCATGCGGACCGTCTCGACGCAAATACGCTGGACCTTGCGCTCGCAGGCGCGAGCTTCCTCGACCATCAGGCGGACCGAGTCGCAAAGCCGCTCGATCGTTCGGGAAGTGAAGCGGATGTTCATCATCGTCTCCGAAATCTTGTTCCGCAGACGGATATAGCCTCTGTCCTGCGATCCCTTTTTGGCAAGCGCGGTTTTCGCGCGAGTGAAAAGCTTTTTGATTTCGACGAGCTTCGCAAGCCCCTCTTCCTTCAATTTGAGCAGCGAGGCTTCGGCGGCCGCGCCTTCCGCGGATTCGCCGTCGTCGCTTCCTTCTTCGGCGACTTCTTCGGTTTCGGAAAGTTCGTCGATCATCTTTTCCGTATCCGAATCGACCGAATCGACGATGCCGTCGATGATCTCGTCAATCCGCATTTCATCCCGGCTGATCTTTTCGGCACAATCGATAAGTTCGGCGATCGTTGTCGGACACGCCGAGATCGCCTGAATCATGTGTTTCAATCCATCTTCGATACGCTGGGCGATTTCCCGCTCGCCTTCACGAGTCAGAAGCTCGACCGAACCCATCTCGCGCATATACATGCGGACCGGATCGGTCGTGCGCCCGAACTCGGAATCAACATTCGAAAGCGCCTGCTCGGCCTGCTCTTCGACATCCACCTCGTCCGCGACAGCCGACGGCGCAGCTTCCGACATAAGCAAGGTTTCGGAATCGGGAGCCTCGTCATAGACACGAATGCCCATGTCGTTGAATGTCGTGATGATGCTTTCGATCTGCTCCGCGTTGACGACATCGTCGGGAAGGTGGTCGTTGACCTCGGCGTAGGTCAGAAAGCCTCTTTCCTTGCCGAGCTTGATCAGGGTCTTGAGGCGCGTTTTCCGCGTCTCCTCATCGGCGGGAGACGGCGGTCTACTCATCTGGGCCAGTAGCTCAGCGGTTTTTGCCTTCGCCGACTTGGTGTTTGCTGCCTTTTCCCTTGCCATGAATGAATCTCAGAGAAAGTTAAATTGAAAAACCTTATATTCTACTATAGCTTATGATTCTTTTCTGCGTGGAATCAACTTTAAATACTCGCCTTTTTCCTTCGCGGTCAGGCCGTTTATCCCCAGACGCGCAACTTTCTTTTGAAGCCCGCCAAAATCGCGTTTGCGCTTGGCCTCGGACAGGCGTTCCAACGCGCCGTCGAACTCGGTTTCGACCTCTTCTTCGACAAAGGGCGTCGCAATGAGTTCCGTGGCGGCTTCGCTAAAAAAATGCTCGCTCGCGCTTCCGCGCGAATTTTCGAGCAAAGCCGCATACGACGGGGCGAGACCCTCCTGAGCGGCAAGAATCGTTTCACAAAGGCTTTTCACCGCTTCGACCTCAGGCGAAGCTCCATCGAGGAATTCCGGCGGCAGGCGGTGCGCCAGATCGGGTTTTTGCAACAAAAGTTGGAGCAGGCGGTTCCAGACCGAGTAGTTCCGGCGGGGCGCCTTGGCGGGTGACGACTGCGCGATGGGACGTAACCCGCAATGCCGTTCGATTTCTTGCGCGGTGAAACCGCTGGTTTCCGCCAGGCGCTTGACGATCTGAAGGCGCAGGAGCGGTGACCGAAGGCGTTTCATCAAGGGGCCTGCTTCCGACACGAGCGTGGCGCGTCCTTCGGCGCTCGACAAATCCCCATGCGAAGCCAGTTCGCGCAACAAAAACTCGGAAAGCGGTCTCGCCTGGGCAATCAGGCGCTCGAAAGCGTCCTTCCCGCGCGCGCGGATGAAGCTGTCCGGGTCCTCCGCGTCGGGAAGAAAGGCAAAACCAACCGTTTTTGGTTCAACCAGGGATTCAAGCACGTTTTCCAGCGCTTTCCAGGCCGCCTTGCGGCCAGCGTTGTCGCCATCGAAACA
>JAIRZC010000033.1 GCA_031267455.1 Accumulibacter sp.
ATAAGCGTCGAACAGGGCGCCCGGCGCGATTTTGGAAAAGGCGGCGATCTGCGCCGCGAGGACGATTTCATATATATCGCGTTGCGCCGGAGCAAATCGGCCTCCGACCGGAAAAGTCCGGGTGATGTCGGAAGCGTAGTTTTCGAATTCGCAGCCCGCGTCGATCAGAACGAGCGTTCCGTCGGCCAGCGTCCCGCGATTTTCGTCGTAATGAAGGACGCAGGCGTGAGCGCCTCCGGCGACGATCGGCGGGTAGGCGTGACCGTTGGCGCCGAGGCGGCGGAATTCGCGGCCGATCTCGGCTTCCAGCGCGTATTCGGCCATTCCGGCGCGGCAGGCGCGCATCGCGCGCGCGTGACCGGTCGATGTGATCGACGCGGCGCGGCGCATCAGACCGATCTCGCGCGCATCCTTGATTCGCCGCATGTCATCAAGAGGCGCGCAAAGGTCGCCGATTCGCGTCGGATGGCGCGTCCCGTCGCGTGAAGAGGCGCGCAGACGGTCGATTGCCGCGAGGACGCGGGTTTCCCAATCTTTGTGGCAGCCCAGGGGGAGCCAAACTGTCTCGACCCCGGAAAAAAGTTCGGGCAGGCGCGCGTCGACTTCGGAAAACGCGCAGGCTTCGTCGAAACCGAAGACCTCGCGCGCGGAATCCGGGCCGTAACGAAAACCTTCCCAAATTTCGCGCGTTTCGTCTTTTTCACGGCAGAAAAGCAGCGCGCGCGGCGCTTCTCCGCCGACGAGGACGACGAGGGCCTCAGGTTCCGGAAAACCGCTGAGGTACCAAAAATAACTGTCGGGGCGGTAAGGGTAATACGAGTCGCGGTTGCGAAGGCGTTGCGGCGAGGTTGGGACGAGGGCGATTCCGTCGCCGATGAGTTCGAGCAGCGCGATCCGGCGAGCGGAATGAGCGGAGTGGGTGGTATCTGGCGTCGAATTCATTTTATTTCCGTTGTCAGTTCCCGGTCAAGGGCGGCGAGTTGTTCGGGTGTCCCGACGTTGACCCATCGTCCGCGATGATGTTCTCCAGAAACGCGGCCTCCGAATATCTCCTTGTCGAGCGGGGGGCGTAGCCTCATGAACGAGCCTCGGGGGATTCCATCGAAAAAGAGTGGGGTGAAAACGCCGATTCCCGCGTAAGTGAGAGTCTCTCCTTTCGCGGCGGCGTCCTCGATGTCGCGAACGGTTTCGCCGTCGAGGCGAAAATCGCCTTCGGGATGGAACGACGGATTGTCGACGAGGACGAGATGCGCCGAGCGCTCAGGCTGCGCGGGGCTGGCGGAAAGGTCACGCGCGATTTCGCGCGCCTTGCCGGGGTTCCAGTCGCACCAGAGGTCGCCGTTGACGACGAGAAACGCCTTGTCGCCGAGCAGAGGCAGCGCGTTGGCGATGCCTCCGGCGGTTTCGAGCGCGCCGAAGGTTTCCGGCGAGTACCGGATTTTGAGGCCGAAACGCCGGCCGTCGCCGATCACGTCTTCGATCTGCCCGCCCAAATGGGCGTGGTTGATCACGATTTCGTGAAAGCCGTTTTTGGCCAGGCGTTCGATCTGGTAGGCGATCAGGGGCTTCCCGGCGACGCGCAGGAGCGGTTTTGGCGTCGTGTCGGACAGCGGGCGCATGCGTTCGCCGCGTCCCGCGGCAAGGATCATCGCTTTCATCTCGTGCTTTTTTCGAATCAGAAAGTCAAGCGTGTTTCGGTTTTTGTTTCCTCGATTTCGTCCAGGATGCACGCGAGAGGGCGCAGCTCGGTGTAGCGCGCGCTGACGCGGCGCAGAGAGGTCATCACGCGCGGCATATCCTTCAGATAATCGTCTTTTCCATCGCGGTGAAACAGGCGGGCAAAAATTCCGAGAACCTTGAGTTGGCGCTGCGCGCCCATCCATTCATAATCGCGGTAAAAATCGTAGAAATCGAGAGGAACCGGAAGTCCCGCGCCTCGCGCGGCCTCCCAGTAGCGAATGACGAAATCGAGCTCGGTTTCCTCGTCCCACGCGATGTAGGCATCGCGGAAGAGCGAGACGGGGTCGTAGGTGATCGGTCCAAAGACAGCGTCCTGAAAATCGAGGATTCCCGGATTGTCGCGAGCGGTCAACATGAGGTTGCGCGAGTGGTAGTCGCGGTGTACGAAAACCTTCGGTTGCGCCAGGGCGCTTGCCAGTATCTTTTCGGAGACGGCGTAAAAGTCGGATATCTGCCGTTCGTTCAGGGTGACGCCCCGGTGACGCGCGGCGTACCATTCCGGGAAAAGATCGATTTCGTACCGAAGGAGGCGCAGGTCGTAATCCGGGAGGATTCCGGGACGCCCGGCCCGCTGGATGGCGATCAGCGCATCGACGGCATCGCGGTAGAGTTCCCGCGCCGTCGAAGGATCGAGCGCTTTGAGGTAAGTCGTATCGCCAAAGTCGGAAAGAAGCAGGAAGCCCCGCGCGAGGTCTTGAGCCTCGACGGCGGGAACATGGGCGCCTGCCGCGTGAAACAGCGCGGCGACTTTCACGAAGGGGCGGCAGTCTTCGCGCTCCGGCGGCGCGTCCATGACGATTCGTGTTTCGCCTCCGGGCAAGGTAACGCGAAAATAACGGCGAAAACTCGCGTCGGCCGACGCGCTCGTCAACCTGAAGTCGTGTTTTTTACCGCCCGGCGAAAATTGACTCTCGAGCCAGCCGGACAGTTGGGCGAGACGCGGCATGCCGCTTTCCCTTTAGTGTTAAAATTCATAATTTTACCACTTGGCCGCTCCGTGAAACTTGGGGTTGAGCCGCTATTTTCCAGGTTGTGTCTTACGTTCGGATGATCTTTTCCTTTCGGGTTTTCGGGCAAGGGAATTGGGCGCGGATCTTTTGCCTTGCGCGTCTATTCTGTTTGCTCGGCTTTTTTTTCGGTGCGCTGAATCAGGCGGCTCTTGCGCAAAGCCCGACTCCCCTGCGTGTCGACCCCGCCTTGCTGGGCCTTCCGCCCGCGCGTAAACCCGAGACGCCGTTTCCCGCGCAAGACGCGGCGCCGCCCGCGGGTGTTCCGCCGAACGAAGAATCGCGGGAAAGAAAATCGGGTCTCCCGTCCCGCGACTTGGACGAAGACCCGATGCGCGCCGGGAAAGTGGAACGGGAAAGTACGCATCCCGACGCGGGAGAAGGAACGAAGCCTGGGGCGTTGCCCCCCGTGGAAGCGCCGGGTGCGCCGGAAGGAGAAGTTCCGGAGAGGGGAACCGTCTCTCCCCAGGACGGCGGGAGAATCCGGGATGCCGCGGAAACAATGCCGGAAAGCGCGATTTTGGCCAAACCCGCGGAGATTGGCGTACCCGATTCCACGATGACGCCGGCGAAGGCGTCCGATCCCGAATCCGCTCCGGGTAACGCGCGCGCTGGCGCGATGTCCGCGGGACGCGCGCGCGAGGGCGAAGAGGAAAACGAGCGGGGAAGCCGCCCGGCCGGCGGAAAAATCCGCGATGCGGGCGACTTACCCCAGCCTCGTTCGGAACGATCCCGCGTGCCGCGAGCGGCGGAGCCTGCGTATCCCGAAGAAGCGCGCCGAATCGGCATCCTTCGCGTCGACCCTCGTTTGCTGGGTCTTCCCGCAGCTGTCATGGCGCCTGAAACCGAAACGAAGCCCGAAGCCGAAACGGCGGCGATTTCGAACGCGCCGGCTTTCCACGATGAAACCTTCGAAGGGAAGATTTTTTCCGGAGAGTTTGTCGACGATCTTCCGCCGCCCAAACTCAAGCTTTCGAAGACTCTTGGCCCGGAGGCCGAAAGCGGTTCCGGCGACGAGCGTCCGATATTCCTGATCGCCGACCGCGTCGACGGCGATGGGGACAATGAAATGAACGCTTACGGCGCGGCCGAGCTTCGCAAGCCCGGACTGGTCGTCAAGGCGGATCGTTTGACCTATTGGCCGGTCGAGGACGAAATCGAAGGGGAGGGCAACGCGAGACTCGAGCGCGCGCAAGACGTTGTTTCCGGGCCAAAAATGCGAATGAAGCTCGAAGACAAAGTCGGTTTCTTCGAAAAACCTTCGTTTTTCGTCAAGCCGCAGCCGAAGAAAATGAACACCTTTTGGATGCGGCAGCCGACGGACGACGATGACGCTTCGGGTTTTTCGCCACCGCTGATGGTCGATTTCAAGCGCATGAATTCGAGAGCGATCGCGCGGACGTATTCCGACATACGCGGTGATGCCGACCAGCTCGAACTCAAAGGCGAAAACCACTATGATCTGACGAACGCGCGTTTCTCGACTTGTTCTCCAGAGAACTACGACTGGTATCTCAAGGCGGATGAGCTCAAGCTCGATCTCGACAAGGAAGAAGGGCGCGGGCGGGGAGCCACGCTCTATTTCAAGGATATTCCCTTGTTTTATTCTCCGATCCTGCCCTTCTCGCTGAGCAACGCGCGCAAATCGGGATTTCTCGCGCCGTCTTTTGGCGCGA
>JAIRZC010000074.1 GCA_031267455.1 Accumulibacter sp.
CCGCGCATCCCCATCCCAAAGCGGGTAAAAACGCGCCCTAAAAGCTGGAGGCAGGATTCCCACAAGAGTTTCATAAAATGACTCCGTACTTTCCCAGGCCAAGGCCGCGCAAACCCGCGTAACCGCGCGCGGATGTTTTTCTCGTTCGACAGTCGCGGATTCGTATATCGAAAACCAGCGCCATCTTTTTGGATCGTCCGCGGGACGACGATCCAAAAACGGCGTCTTTCGGTTTTGTTCCACCCTTGAAATGCTTATGATACTATCAGTTGTCGCTCCGTGCGCAATAAGAAATATTTCTCATCGGGAATCGAAAAACCATTTCCCGCTTCTTCAAAACGGATCGAAAACACCCTCGCCGCCAACGAAAAACGAGAGAACCGCGTGTCCGCTTTTTCAGCCGTCTATTTTCGGGAAATCCTGATCCTGAAACATCGCCTGAAAAGACAGGTCGCCGGAATGGCCGTTTCCCCGCTCCTTTACATCCTTACTTTCGGCCATGCGCTGGGTGGCTCTCTGCGTATCGGCGAAAACACCTACCTCGAATTTCTTTTGCCTGGGCTTGTCGCCATGAGCAGTATGACGCAGGCTTTCGGCATTTCTTCGGACATCAATATTTCCCGCTTTTACTTCCATACCTTCGAAGAGATACAGGCCGCGCCCGTCGGTCGCTTCGCCTACGTTTTCGGTGAAATCTGCGCGGGGATCACGCGTGTTCTGATCGCTACGTTCGTAATCTTGATCATAGGTCGCCTTTTCGGCGTCCGCTTGCATTGCGGAGCGCTTTTCTGGCTCGCTGTCGTCCTCAACGGATTCGCTTTTTCCGCGCTCGGCATCGCGACGGCGCTTCTTGTGAAAACACACGCCGACCAGAGCCTCTTGAACAATTTCATCATCACACCGATGGCCTTTCTCGGAGGCACGTTCTTCCCACTCGAAGGACTTCCCGCGTGGACGCAAACGCCTCTCTCGGCTCTCCCGCTGACGCACGCGTCCCGCATCATCCGCGCAGATGCGCTCGGAACGCCGATCGCGCCCGCCTCATTCCTCGTTTTGATCTTGGCGGGACTGGCCGCCTTGGTATTGGCCATCGCGGTCATCAACCGCGCGAAGGACTAAAAAAACGCCAAACCCGCAGAAGCGACTGCGCCGAATAAGGCGTTGCGGATATGAAAAAAACACGGAGTTTCCACGCCTTTCGCTTTTCAAACAAAAACCTTACATCGCTTCGCAATCGTTCATTCGCATCGCGTTGGTTACGTCGGCTTCCATCGCGCCGCGCTCATCGTCGGGGATCGGGGTTTGTTCGCCGGTCGCGGGATCGGTTCGCCAGACGGTACGCCCGCGAATGCTGTCGACATAAGCTTGTCGCGCTCTTGCGTCGGCGCATGCGTTCTGCCTTTTCTCTCTGGCTTGTTCGGCAGCAGCTTCGCTTTTTCTGCGCGCTTCCATTCGTTGTTCCAGCGCGGCTTCTTCTTTTTTCAAATCTTTTCCGAAGGAGGGACGGGCGCGAGACGCCGCGGCGGGCCGGGACGGAGGGGGAGGTTCGCTCACGATGATTTTTTCGACCGAGGGATTGCCTTCCGGTGGCGCCTCCCCGATAACCGTCCGCCCATCCTTGTCCTTCCATCGATAGACTTGGATCTGCGCGTGGGCGGCGCCAACCTCAAGAACTAAAAAGAGAAAAAAGAGAAACCTGAATCGTCCACACATTGAAATCGCCTCGTCTTCCGGGAAACACCCGCTTTGCTCATCGAACCCGACAGGTTCCAGGGGCCTAGTCGCAGGCGGATCGATCGATGGCTTCGCGCGTGCGATCTTCCATCGCGGCGCGATCCTCGTCGGTCAAAAAATCATAGTCGCCTTTCTCTTGGTTCCAGCGAGCGACGCGGCGCCCGCGAATCGTCTGGAGATATTTCTGTCTGTCCCGCAACGAGGCGCAAAACTTCTTTTTATTCGCTTCATTCTGCGCCGCCTTGGTTTCTTCCTTCTCCCGATGGAGTCTTCGCTGCTGAAACATGTATTCCTGATCCTGCCACCTCGTGGATTCCCTGGAGACATCCTGCGCCGAAGACGGAAGGTCGGGCAAACCTATTTTTTCAGCGGACGCTCCCTCGGGCGGCACGTCGCCGAAGACGATTTTTCCATTCTTGTCCTTCCATTTGTACACCTGGGCCTCGGCGGTCGGAATTGCCGCGAACGCAAAAAACAGGATGAGACTTAAGAAAAATCTCTTGCTCCGACCTGATATCATTTTTCCGTTTCCCGATCCGGAGAAATATTTGGAACGATTATAGCCTCCTTCCCTTCAAGTCTATCCCGTTTTCCATTTTTTCGCGCTGCGGGAGAGGAATTTTTAGTGATCAAGCGAAAATCGCGCCCATTACGGAAAGCCACATCCGAGATTCATCAATACCTTATTCGCGTAATTACCGGCAGGTGGTCGGAGTCCAAAAAGGGTCCCGATTGTCGGCTTTCGACGGTCAAGGAGGGGCTGAGCAGCGTCAGATCGATCGGGACTCCCAGAAAATCGGCGTATCGGGCCAGTTGAGCGGGCCAGGTACTCAGCATGCCGTGTCCGCGCTGGGCGTCTTCAAGGCCGTTCCGCGATAAAAAGGCGCGAAG
This sequence comes from Accumulibacter sp., assembly GCA_031267455.1. Taxonomy (GTDB): domain Bacteria; phylum Pseudomonadota; class Gammaproteobacteria; order Burkholderiales; family Rhodocyclaceae; genus Propionivibrio. The sequence goes on from JAIRZC010000074.1 coordinate 2,626, forward strand.
TTTGGGCGACCAGGGCGTCGAGTTGAAATCGCCAAAGACGACGGTCGGAAGATCGGATTCCAGGGATACTGATAACTCCTCCATGAAATGATTCCGCAACGCCGCTCCTTCCGCAGAAACCGGCGGCGGCGGATGAATTCCGACGAGGCGCAGAGGGCCGGAAGGCGTGATGAGTACCGTGTCGACCGCCGGGAATATCGGGTCGATCGTATCCAGAATACGCGCCTGGGCAAAAGGATAACGGCTGATCAGCGCGATCCCGAAGGAATCTTCCGAGAAGCGTTCGATGTGATAGGGAAAATCACCGGAAAATGCCTCGATGACGCTTGAAAACGGCGTATCCACTTCGAGTGCGAGAACGACGTCCACATCCCTGGCGCGCGAGGCGAGCCATTTTGCCAAGGGTTCGGTCTTGCGCAGAGTGTTGAATTGCAACAGGGTTATCCGGGTTTTCGGCGGGTTCGGCCTTGTGTCCGATGGGCCGGTCAGGAATGACAGCATGAAGGGAAACCACACCAGTACCATTGCCACGAGCGTCGTCCAGCGCCAGTACTTTTTCGCGTTCCCGTAAAACACAAGCAAGGTCAGGGCAGGAAGCGCAAGTGCATATTGGTAGAAGGCATGGGAAAAGAGTTCAGGGAGCCAGTGCCAATTCCCAGTCCAGCCGACCAGCGCCGCCATGGCGATGAGGATGGCCCGGCGATGCGCGTAACGCGACGCGTAGTCACGCAGCGCCGACCGAAAAGTGGAGAAAAACGGCGAACGAGATAGCGGGAGAAAGTGAAATTCCATGGGTAGAATCGAGAATACTCCTTTTCCAAATAACCGTCCTTCCCCAAGTTCATTTCGAGCGGCAAGCCAAGTGTCCAATCCCACGTCGCGCTGTTCCGGATCGATTTTGAACCATTCCGAGCATGTGTTCATTCTTTTCGGATAGGCTCATAGAGGAGGCAAGCCCTTTTGGGATTTTCAATCTTCCGGCGAAGCTCCAAAGCATCTGGAAGGTCTGCAAATGAGACTTCAGTGGGTAATGGAAGCGTTTGAACGTAACCTTCCCGATCATTCCGTTCATGTGCTCGGCTCCGCGGGGAAGCGGACTTTGACGAGTCGACGCAGGATATCCCGCGTTCCGACAGGAACGGTCAAAGGGGATTTCCCGATGCTTTTTTGTTTCCAACCTTTTGGCGAACCGAATCGCATGATTGGTCGGCAGTATGCGAAAGGCGGCGGCGAGTCGATCGAGCGGCTCAGAAACTCCCTGACCGTCATCTGTGTGACCTTTGCATGGAATTGCCCAGGTAAACTTTGATGTCCGACCAATGGTAGCAAGCGGCTCAAGGCGACCTCGAGCGTCTGTAGTAACTAAATCATTCCCCAAAACTGACTATCGATTATTCCAGCACAACGACGCTCGTACGAAACAGCTAGTATTCGGATACGTTGAGACGGCGTTCGCGCACACTTTCCGCGAGCATGTCGAGCACCGTCACCGAATCTTCCCAGCCGAGACAGGCGTCTGTGATGCTCTTGCCATATTCCAGTTTTTTCCCCGCCTCGAGATTTTGGCGTCCCTCGGACAGGTAGGATTCGATCATCACTCCGAAGATGCGGTCTTCTCCTGAGGCGATCTGGTCGGAAACATTCCATGCGACATTGATCTGGCGCTTGAAATCCTTGCAACTGTTCGCGTGCGAAAGGTCTATCATCAGGCGCGCGGGAAGCCCCGCCGCGGCGATTTCCTTTGCCGTTTCCCTGACTTGTTCGGTTTCGTAATTCGGCGCCTTGCCACCTCGAAGAATGACGTGGCAGTCCTCATTCCCCGAAGTCGAGACGATCGCCGACTGCCCTCCTTTGGTAACCGAAAGAAAATGGTGGGGAGAGCGCGCCGCGCGGATCGCGTCGAGCGCGATATGTACATTGCCGTCCGTTCCGTTTTTGAATCCGACCGGGCACGACAGTCCCGACGCGAGCTCGCGGTGTACCTGCGATTCGGTCGTCCGAGCGCCAATGGCCCCCCACGAGATCAAGTCGGCCGTATATTGCGGCGAAATCGTGTCGAGGAACTCTGTCGCGCACGGCAACCTCGTCTCGTTGATTTCGATCAACAGGCTTCGTGCCATCCGCAGGCCTTCGTTGATACGAAAACTGTTGTCGAGGTAGGGGTCGTTGATCAGTCCTTTCCATCCGACCGTCGTACGCGGTTTTTCAAAATACACGCGCATCACGATCAGCAGATCGGCTCGAAGGCGCTCGGCTTCGGCGCGAAGGCGTTGGGCGTATTCGAGCGCCCCGTCGGTGTCGTGGATCGAACACGGCCCGATGACGACGAGCAGGCGGTCATCCGCTCCATGCAGGATGCGGTGAATTATCCGGCGCGTGTCGAAAGTTGTCTGCGCCGCGTGAAAACCAATCGGAAGCTCGCGCAGAAGATGCTGCGGAGAAGCGAGTTCCTTGATCTCTCGGATCCGCAAGTCATCTGTATTCGGTTTACTATGCATGGACTCACTCTCCAGACGGTTTTGAGTCTTGAATTCTACCCGAATATCGGGGCGTGCCGTTTTTGATATGCCCCGTAAATGGAATCAGGCCGTTCCGCCAACAGTCAGGCCATCGACCCGCAATGTCGGTTGCCCGACACCGACCGGGACACTCTGGCCGTCCTTGCCACAGGTACCGACGCCTGAATCGAGGCGCATATCGTTGCCGATCATCGCGATCCGGTTCATGACATCGATGCCGCTGCCGATCAGCGTCGCGCCTCGCACTGAATGGCCTATCCGACCGTTTTCAATCAGATAGGCCTCGGACATTGAAAAAACGAATTT
>JAIRZC010000078.1 GCA_031267455.1 Accumulibacter sp.
GCGCGCATCATCAGCGGCGGGCCGATCGTAACGACTTCCGCGAGTTTACGCCCCCGGCTGACGCAACCGGCCTCGAGCATTTCCGAAAGCGGCCCCGTCACAAAGCCCTTGATGCCAAACGTACCGTCGTTGCTGGTGTAAATGATATCGAGCCGGTCACCGAACTCGGTTTTCAGCCGACCGACGCGCTCGTCGTCACCCGTCCAGAACAGAAGGTCGGCGCTACGAAAACCCGCGATCAGCGTAACGTGATTTCCAAGCCGCAGATGCTCGCGCATGATCGGGTACACGGGCGGCAGGCCGACACCGCCCGCGGTAAACACGACAGTCTGCTTGCCTTCGTAGCGATGCAGGTCGCTCGGGCGGCCGAGCGGCCCGGCGATGCCCGCGAAGGCGTCGCCGACCTTCATCTGGTTGATCCGGATCGAACTCGTCCCCATCGATTGAACGACCATGCAAATCGTCCCCGCGTCAGCGTCCCAGTCGGCAAGCGTCAGCGGGATCAGTTCGCCCTTCGGCCAGGGCAGGACACGGACAAACTGTCCGGCGCGCGCCGCTTTTGCGATCAAGGGCGCTTGCACGATGTATTCGATGATATTTTCAGCCAGTTTGACCTTCTTGAGGATAGTCTGCGGCGCCAGCCCCATCTCGGCGTACCGCCTGGCGCTTTGCACCATGCCGCGAATCCGCTCCGTCGGCATATCCAGGTCGCCGACGATTTCGCGCGCCGCGGCCTGGCCGTCGCCGGCCGCGCGGATTGCCGTCGCGCCGCCGCGCGCGGCGTCGCCGCCCGAATAAACGCCGTCGAGCGAGGTTTTTTGCGAACCGCTTCCATCGACGGCGATACTGCCCGCCCGAGTCGTCTTGAGGTTCGGTTCCGAATCCTTGATGATTGGATTCGGCGTATTGCCGAGCGCCATGATGACGAGATCGACTTTCATCGGCTCGACTTTCCCCGTCGGGGCCGGACTGCGGCGTCCAGACGCGTCGGGTTCGCCAAGCGCCATAACGTCGAGCATCGCGTGTGTCACGAAATTCGTCTTTTCGTCGCCGACGAATTCGCGCGGCGCGCGGAGTTCCTTGATCTGGATTCCTTCTTCGATCGCGTGGTGCAGCTCTTCGACTCGAACGGGCATTTCCGCGCGCGTCCGACGATATACGATCGTCACTTTCGCGCCAAGGCGACGCGCCGTCCGCGCCGAATCCATCGCCGTGTTGCCCGCGCCGATGACGATGACTTCCTTTCCTCGCGTCTCGGGCAACGGCGTCTCGTAGTCTTCACGCAAGCCTTGCATGAGGTTGACGCGCGTCAGGAATTCATTGGCCGACATGACGTTGATCAGGTGTTCGCCGGGGATGTTCATGAAGCGCGGCAAACCCGCGCCGGAACCGACGAAGACCTTCCAAAAACCCGCGTTTTTCAGGTCTTGGATCGTTGCCGTCTTGCCGACGACGAAATTCGTGATGAACTTCCCGCCAAGCAGCTGGATCTTTTCGACGACATCGTCGATCAGCTCGTTCGGCAGGCGGAATTCCGGAATGCCATAGCGCAGAACGCCACCCAGCGCGTGAAAAGACTCGAAGACGGCGACAGGGAAACCCTCGGCGGCAAGCAGGTAGGCATTGATCATCCCCGCCGGTCCGGAGCCGACGATCGCGACCGGAGGCTTTTCCGCCGCCGCCCAGGGATCGGGAAATCCGGCGAAACGTTCGGCGATTCCATCGGGGTTGACGAGCTTTTCGCGCTGCGGCAGGAACCACTCGATCTGCCCGATTTCGATCGGTCGCCTGGCGTGCGTACATACGCCCTGGCACTGGAGTTCCTGCGGGCAGACGCGCCCGGTGACATTCGGCAACGGATTGCTGCTTTCGATCAATTCCATCGCTTCCCGAAAACGCCCGGAACCCATGAGCGCCAGCATTTGCGGGATGTGAATTTTGACCGGACAGCCTCCTTTCGGGTCGGAACGGCCCGAAATTCGCAGCCCGAGTTCGCAGGGACGATCTTCGCACTGCTTGTCGCGCAAGGCTTCGAGCCAGACGAAAAGCTCGACATCGCGCATGCTGTAGCCCTGCGTCGTATAGCCGAGGTAGCCTTGGTTGACGAGACCAAAGTCGTTCGATCGCACTTCGGGATCACGGATGTAGGGCGGAATGCAGCTCGTCGCCGGCCAGTCTTCCGACAAGCCCTTCAACACCGGATAACGTTTCGAGAGATGGTGGTCGATTGCGCGGACGAATTTGCGCTTCATGCCAAGCGGGATATCCCAGATGAAACGCATCAACACCTTGCTCGTATCGTCGTCGCAAAGCAGTGCTTCCCAAAGCTTCCGGGTAAAATCCTCGCCGAGTTCGGTTTGCCTGAACTCCCAGACGATCGCCCCCGCGCCATCGGAAATGAACATCTCGCGGAAAACCCGCGGCCTGTCCTTCAGGCGACGCTGCAAAAGCGCCATCTGGCTGTGGAAGGCCTCGACCGCCGGGGTCAGCTCGAGCGCGTCGATCTGCGACTGCGTATCCTTCAGAGCGAGGCCGGCATTCAGGTAGCGCGAAAGCGCGTCGCGCGGCGCGTCAGGCAACGAAGCTCTCTCGCTCATCGAATGATCTCCGCGTCGCAATTCGCCGCAACGCGCCGAATGCGGCTTTGGAGTTCCGGCGTCAGGGAGACGCGCCCAAGCGATCCCGGAATCAGGCGCGCGACCTCGCGCGCTTCGCCCCCATCGGTGATGCGCACTTTTTCAAAAAACTCCGGAATATCCTGATAGCAAGTCCTGCAATTGGTACATTTGACCTGGTCGGCTTCGTCGTATTCAAACGCCGCGCCGATTCCCGGCGCGGGTGCAGGCGCGCCTGCCGGCACCACCGCCGGGGGCGCGGCTCCAGCCGCCGCGATCGGAATGAAGCTTCCGTTCGATGGCGCCTTGCTCGAAACGGCGAGTTCCGACATCGTGCGCGCAAGGCAATCGAGCGAAGCTTCGCGATCTTCCTGAAGCGCTTTCACCTGCGCCTGCAAGGCGGCGACGCCGACGCGGTATTCGGCGCTCATCTTCGAGACATGCTGACCGTCGAGGTACTGGAGGAGCGACCAGAACCTGCGCCGCTCTTCGACCAGCGCGACGATCGCCGGGGCAACCGCGAGGCGGACGAGGCGTTTCCTGACGTCGGTTGAAAGGACGAAGGGCGTTTTCCCCTGGCGCCGTGTTTCGTCGAGTTCGACGTATTCCTCGATGAGAACGGCGTCGGGCGTGTCGTCGGCCAGCTTGCGGAACTGTTTCTTGAAGCGGCCTTCGCCGAGCGCGAAGCTCGCGGGCGTCAGAACGACCGCCTGCGATTGGAGGCGCCCCTCGCCGTCGATGTATTCGAGCGTCGAAACCGCCCAGGTTTTCTCCGGTTCCGGATTGCCTTTGAGCGAAAACCAGTCGTGGATGTTTTCGCCCCGGCGCGGGTCATGAACGAATACCGGGCTCATTCGGCTTTCGACCGCGAACCTCGCCTGTCTCGCGGACGCGTTGTCCGCGATTCCGTGTTCTCCCTGGCACGGCGTATAGACGTCGAGGAGCGCGGCGCCGTCGGTGTAGGTGAGAAATTCCAGGGCGTTCTTGAGGAAATGCCCTTGAAGCGATGTGCAGGTCGAGCAAACAAAGACATTCGAATGAAAAGCCGCGATGAGACCCAGCTCCTTGCGCGATTCACGTTTTCCGTTGTGCGCCGCGCCGACACGCGCGAGATCGGAATCCTGCCCGATATAGCTCGATGTCGAAGCCTGTCCGCCCGTGTTGGAATACGCGCCGGTATTGAGCACGAGCATCTTGATCGGCGTCATGCTCGCAAGTATGCGGGACAGCGCGCCGAAACCGATGTCGTAAGATGCGCCGTCGCCGCCGATCGTCAGAACCGTAGGCAGGAGACGCAGTTCGTCCAGCGTGAATTGCGGCCACGAGAGCGTCTTCAATTCAGCATCGTGTTTTTCCGGGATGTAGGCGTCGTCGAGTTCGAGGCGCGCGATCCGCAACGCGCGGACATCCGCGGCGACCTGCGACGCGACGCCTTCGAAAATTCCCTTGGCCAGCGGCTGCGCATCCTGGAAGAGGCTGTTGACCCACGGCGTGTTGAAAGGGTTGAAGGGCACCGTCGAGGAATATACGCTGCTGCACCCTGTGGAATTGGCGACGATCGTCCCGGAAGGACCGTTGCCCGTCGGGCCGCTTTCATAGAAATAGAGACTCTTTTCGAGAAGGCCCACGAGGTTTTCGATACGCTTGCGGCGCCTCGCGCCTTCCTTCGATAAGCCTTCCGCTTTTTCCCCGAGCGCGGCGATCAGTCCTTCGAGTTCATCG
>JAIRZC010000128.1 GCA_031267455.1 Accumulibacter sp.
ATCAACCCCATCGAAATGACCGACGCCGCGATGATTCCGGTCGTCGCGGCCAGGAGAGCGCCGACGAAAAGTACCGCGTAGGCCAAACCACCGGGCACGGGCCCGAAAAGCTGGCCGACCGTATCCAGCAGGTCTTCCGCCATTCCTGAACGTTCCAGGATCAGGCCCATGAAGGTAAAAAACGGAATCGCCAGCAGGATTTCGTTGGCCATCGTGCCATAGATGCGGTCTGGAAGGGCTTGGAAAATCTGTGGGCCGATCATTCCCAAATGAATGCCGAGCAGGCCGAAAACAATGCCATTGGCCGCCAGGGAAAACGCGACCGGATAGCCGGAGAGCAAAAAAACGATCATCGAGACGAAGATGATCGGCGCCATGTTGGCGGTCAGGAATTCGGTCATTCGGTTTGCTCCTTCGCACAGGCCCTGGTATCCGCGCCAGGCTCACCCTGGGGCAATGAAGAAGCTGCGCCGCCCCCCTTGAGGCTGGCGATATGCTTGATCAATTCGGAAATCCCCTGGAGCATGATCAGAAGAAAACCCATCGGAATCATCAGTCTTGCCGGCCAGACGATCAAACCGCCCGGGCTGTTCGACATTTCGCCGGTATTGAACGTGTGAAGGAATACCGGCCAGGAAAGCAGCATCGAACCGATGGACATCGGCATCAGAAAAAAAAGAATGCCGAATATGTCGATCCAAATCCTGGCGCGCGCCGACAGACGTTCCAAAAGCACGTCGACCCGAACGTGCGCGCCATGCAGGAGCGTGTAACCAGAGCATGACATGAAGATCATGCCGAACAGATACCATTGTGCTTCCAGGAAAGCGTTCGAGCTGTATTTGACCGTATAGCGCATGATCGCGTTGAACGTGCTGAGCAGCACGACGACCAGAACCAGCCACAGGGCGGCGCGACCGATTCTTTCGTTCATCGCGTCGATTTTTTTCGACAAACGGAGCAAGCTATTCACGATAGACCCTTGAAATTATTTTCAATACGGAATTTTTTTCGTCTCTCCGCTTGTGGCGGACACGGAAAAACCAAAGCTTCCAGGATCGCCCGGTAGCGCCTTGCACTGTAAAAAGTGCGGGGGATTATCGCATAAACCACCGCGCCCGTCGATTTCGGGAGTCGCTAAACGAGTTTTCGAAAAGGCGGCATACATACCCGCCCCCACCGATCCGGGGCGCCGGGATACTGTTCGCCCGGAAAAATCAGCGACCAACCGTCATCGCTTCGAATTTGGCTTGCAGTTCCTCGCGGCTTTCGGGACGGCTTTCGTCCCTCGAAATGCTATCAACGGGACAGACTTCGATGCATTGCGGTTCGTCGTAATGCCCGACGCACTCCGTACACTTTTTCGGATCGACCCTATAATGCTCATCGCCCATTGAAATCGCGCTGTTCGGACATTCGGGCTCGCAAACATCGCAACAGATGCATTCGTCGGAAATTATCATCGACATGGTTTCTCTCCTCCAGACCTCAATCCAGCTCGGCGACTTTTTTTTTCAGGCGCTTGACCACCAGCGGGTGAGCAAATTTTCCCACATCGCCTCCAAGTTTCGCTATTTCACGCACCATCGACGCCGAAATGAACATATATTTTTCGCTCGGTGTCAGGAAAAGGGTCTCGACCTCGGGAAAAAGATTCCGGTTCATCCCGGCCATCTGGAATTCGTATTCGAAATCCGACGCGGCGCGCAATCCGCGCAGGACCACCTTGGTACCCTTCGAATGCAGAAAGTCAAGCAGAAGTCCGCTGAAACTGCAAACTTCCGTATTTTTGTAGACGGACAATACCTCCCTTGCCATCTCGACGCGCTCTTCGAGCGGGAAAAAAGGATGTTTGTCCCTGCTTGCCGCGACCGCGACAATCAGGTGATCGAAAAGGGATGCGGCGCGCCTCACGATGTCTTCGTGACCGCGCGTCAGAGGATCGAAGGTCCCCGCATAGATCGCAAGCCGCTTATTCAACGCCATCGGTATGGCCTCTTTGCATCAAATGAAAATGAACCCGTCCCGCCCGACCGCAACGCGCGGTCTGCCAGTCTCCGCAGGCTCGTAGTGTCTCCTCGGCCTCAAGATAAACGCGCGCGTCTTCCTTGGCAAGGCGCGGAAGAAAAGGCGCCAGGCGATTGGCCCAGCCCTGACCGTACGGCGGATCGAAAAAGAGCACGTCGAAACGCTGATCCGTCGGCAAAGGCAGGGCAACGAATTTTATCGCATCCGAATCGATAATTTGCAAACGCGCCGTCGCAAAGAGGATTTCCGCGTTTTTCCGGAGCGTCGCGAGTACCTTCGGCGCGCGTTCGATCATGACAACACGGCGCGCGCCGCGCGAAAGCGCTTCAAAACCAAGCGCGCCGCTCCCCGCAAAAAGGTCGAGACACGACAGGCCCGACAGATCTTGCCCCAGCCAGTTGAAAAGCGTTTCGCGCACGCGATCCGGCGTGGGGCGCAGGTTTTCCGAATCGGAAAAGCGCAAGACCCGATGCCGCCACGCGCCTCCGATGATGCGCACCGAATTCATTGCGATTTTTTCTCTCTTCCAATGCACGTGACGAAAGTTCTCGAGATTGAGGTCATTTCCGGCAACGAAATCCAGGCGCCAGCGCTGTCGGCGCCACAAGCGAAACCCTTGCTCCTCGCCAAGGTCAAGCCGGACGGTAGATTGAAACGCGGAAAAGCGTTTTCGGCGCGCTTTTTGAGAAAAAACATCAACACCTCCCGGAAAATGTAGAATGCTGGATTCTAAATCCATCTTCGACACGTCTCATGCTGGAAGAAGTTTTGATCAACTCCACGCCGCAGGAAACGCGTGTGGCCGTCGTTCGTCAGGGCGTCGTCCAGGAATTGCACATCGAGCGCAACGCGAACCGCGGACTGGTCGGGAACATCTATATCGGCAAGGTCGTCCGCATCCTTCCGGGGATGCAGTCGGCTTTCATCGATATCGGGCTCGATCGCACGGCTTTCCTGCACGTGGCCGACATATGGGAGGCGCACACGCCCGACGCGCC
>JAIRZC010000183.1 GCA_031267455.1 Accumulibacter sp.
GATTGTGATTCCGAGGGTCAGCGGTTCGAAACCGCTACATCGCCCCAAAAAAACCACCTTGGGTTGGCGTTTTTGAAAACGCCAACCAGGGTTTACGAGCGGTCGCTCGGTCGGATGGCGTGGAATCTGCGATCCGGGATGATCCCGATGCTTTGATGCGAGCGGGGAAGACGGCGCCAGGCCCGAACCGCGGTTGACGGAATCGACTTTCGCAAGACTTCTCGGACTGGACGCATGAGAATCGAAATTACCCGCCCCGACGATTGGCATTTGCACCTGCGCGATGGCGATGCGATGAAATCCGTTCTTCCGCACAGCGCGCGGCAGTTTGCGCGCGCGATCGTCATGCCCAACCTGGATCCGCCGGTAACGAGCGTCGATTCGGCCGCGGCGTACCGGTACCGTATTCTTTCCGCCATTCCGCCCGGCGTTGCGTTCGAGCCGCTCATGACGCTTTATCTGACCGACGATACGCCGCCCGATGAAATCCGCCGGGCGGTGGAAAGCGGCTTCGTCAGGGGGGTCAAGCTGTATCCCTCCGGAGTGACGACCCAATCGGACGCGGGCGTGACGGCGCTCGAAAAATGCGACGCGGCGCTTTCCGAGATGGAAAAACTGGGAATGCCCTTGTTGGCGCACGGTGAAGTCAGGGATCCCGGAGTCGATGTATTCGACCGCGAGAGTGTTTTCATCGAAACGGTCCTTCAGCCCCTGCTCGAGCGCCATCCGGCGCTTCGGGTGGCGCTCGAGCACATTACGACGAAGGATGCCGTCGATTTCGTCCTTTCTTCCGGCGAAAACCTGGCCGCGACGATCACCGCGCACCATCTTCTTTACAATCGCAACGCGATTTTCGAAGGAGGATTGCGTCCGCATCGCTATTGCCTGCCCTTGCCGAAGCGCGAGATCCATCGGGCCGCCCTGCTCGGGGCGGCAACGTCGGGGAACCCGAAATTCATGCTGGGGACCGATTCCGCGCCGCATGGACGCCGTTTGAAGGAGGCCGACCGCGGCTGCGCCGGATGCTACACCGCCCACGCGGCCCTCGAGTTTTACGCGGAAGCTTTCGAGAGCGTCGGCGCGATCGACCGACTCGAGGCGTTCGCCAGTTTCAACGGCCCGGATTTTTACCGCTTGCCCCGGAATACCGCGAAAATCGCGCTCGAAAAAAACGACTGGACCATCCCGAAAACTTTCAGTTTCGGCGAAAATGAAATTCTCATCCCCCTGAGGGCGGGAGAAGTGTTGCATTGGAAGCGAATATGATTTCCGGGGGAAACATGTTTCAATCCGCGCTCCTAGCCAGGGTCCGGATGTCGGGGATCAGATCGATGGGCTGCGGATTTTCCGCCGGAATCACGCGCCTGGGTTCCCTTCGCGCGACGACACGGCTTGCCGCGCTGGCGATCCGGCTCCGTGGGTACGCGACCGGGCGGGCGGATTGAAAGAATTTTTGGTTTTCCAACCGGAGAGTATTTTTGATGAAGCCTAACCTGTTTTTGCTCGCATTGCCTCTGCTTGCGGCGTGTTCCGACCAGCGCGCGTCATACGAAATCGACGGCAACAAACACGTGCTGAGCCTGGTGCGCGTCACGGGTTTCCCCTGGGAAAAAACGGCGAAATACACGATCGTTCCGACGCGGATGCCCGACTGCATGCGGCGCCATGATTTGCCCAATGCTTCGTTGAACGCGCGTTTCGAAGTCTATTCGGCGGGAGACAACGCCTGGGCCCTCCGCCAACGCGATCGAATATTCGTCACGGAAACGCGGACATGCGAAGGATTCGCGCCGCTCGCTCAAATTCCCGAGACGGGTTTGGGGACGCTGGTCGGCGTATTTGAAATGCGAAATGGAAGTCTCGTTTTTACGCCGGCCGTCATTCCGCCGACTTCTCCTTCTTCCTCCGCGCCACTGAACCAAAGCGTCGACAGCGGCGAGCGTGTTTCGCCGTAGCGTGTATAATCGAATCGGGAAGTCGGTCAGGCAACCGCCGCGCGCCGTTTGAGGGCGCGGGGAGGAAAGTCCGGGCTTCACAGAGCGGGATGCCGGTTAACGGCCGGGCGCCGCGAGGCGACGGAAAGTGCAACAGAGAATAGACCGCCGATGGCCGAAGGCGCCTCGTTTACGAAGCGCCGTTGCGGAAGGTTTCGCGCCTTCCGCCGGATCAGGCAAGGGTGAAACGGTGGCCCGGAGTATCCGGGACAGGGGGTGAAATCCCCCTCGTGGTAAGAGCCCACCGCGGACGTGGCAACACGGACGGCATGGCAAACCCCATCCGAAGCAAGGCCAAATAGGGAAGCACAGGCGTGGCTCGCGCCGCTTCCGGGTAGGCTGCTCGAGCGCGTCGGCGACGGCGCGCCTAGATGAATGGTTGCCCAACGACAGAACCCGGCTTATCGACCGACTTCCCCTTTCCGCCGGGTCGCTTCGCCCATGAGAATTTCGGGAAAAAACATCCGCCGCGCGGTCGGATATCGCGCCAAAGGGAGCAGGATTTCGAAGAAATTTTCGATTCCTCGTGCCTGGGACGGGGGTCGAACCCGTATAGCCTTTCGGCCGAGGGATTTTCTTCACACCGCGGCTTTCGCCGCCGGCTTTCGCCGTTTGTGCGCCGGACTATGCCTTCGCCTTGTCGACATGCGCTTTAGGCGCCCCCCGTCTAGTCTCTACACCTTCCTGTCGCCAGGCTTGGCTCGGTGTTGCCTCGGCCGCGACGGCCAGGGGGTTCGCCGAATTTGAGGGGATTCACGCGGGCGCTTTCGCTTCCCGGTGCTCAATTTCAAGTCCCTTGTGTCTACCAATTTCACCTCCCAGGCAGTGAACGAGACATTCTACAAGAGCGCGCGGGCCGCGTAAATGCGGGTCGCGCCAAGCCGCGGGTACGGCGCCGCGTGGAAAAAGGAGGATGAAACCGGAGTCCCGGCATTATGGCGTTCGTCGGGTTTTTCAACCCGCCCCGCGTCTCCCTCGGGCGCTTGGAGATGCAAAGGCGGAGTCGGAGGAGGGTCGGATCATCGGAGTGGATCGGGCGCGGACGCTTCGACGTCCGGAGGGTGTTTTCCCCGGCGGAGCAATTCGGCGACGGCTTCCGATGCGATCTCGAAGTCGGCGGTGAGGATGAGGTCGGCGATGCGCGAGATATCCTTGCGCGCTTTGCCCGGAAGCGGAAGCGCCTGGAGTTTCGCGAGCGCGCCATCCATCGCGTCGATGGATTTTTCGGCGAGCGCGCCTTTCAGGAGAAGGAGCAATTCCGTTTCCAGCGCGCTTCCCGAAGCCTCGTCTCCAGAGTGGGTACGAAGGAGCGCCTCGTCGATCCGGGAGGCCAGCGCGTGGATTTCTGTGCGAAAGGGCGCGAGCTTTTCCTGGATCGTGGAAAATTCGCTCTTGCGGCACGCTTTTTCGAGAAGCGCCGCTGATTGTGACAGGGCGTGCGCGCCTATTGCCGCCAGCGCGCTTTTCAGCGAATGAACCAGCGTCGTGAACACACGCAGCGTGGCTTTGTCCGGGGGAATTTCGAGCAGGGAGAAACCGGCCCGGGCATCCCGGCGGAAGGTTTCGAGCAGATTCAGGTAACGGTTTCGCGAACCGCCGATCCGGGAGATTCCGTCGGCGGTATCGACCCCCATGATCTCCGGGAAGGCGCCCACGTCCGCGGAAAGGACTTCCGATTCGTCCCCGAGGGGCGCTTCTTCGCATTTTTCGGTGGCGACCCATTTTTTCAGCATCCGATCGAGCTTGGTCATCTCGATGGGCTTGGGGAGAAAATCGCTGAAACCGTTTTCCAGGAACATTTCTTTCATTCCCGAAACGGCATTGGCCGTCAGCGCGATGATCGGAAGCGATGTGAAACGAGATCCGAGCGCGCGGATTGCCGCCGTAGTCTCGATGCCGTCCATCCCGGGCATCATATGATCCATGAAAACGAGATCGTAGTCGCGTTTTCCGACGCGCCGGATCGCTTCTTCGCCGCCAAGGCACGTGTCCGCCTTGATCCGGTAAAGCGCGAGAAGGCCCTCGGCGACTTTCAGGTTGCTCGGAAAATCATCGACGACGAGCACTCTGGCGCCTGGCGCGATGAAAGCGGCGCGTTGTGTCTCGATGCGCCTGTTCGTTACGCCGATTTTGCCCATCGGCGTCCAATCGGCGACCGACTGGACGATCGTCGCGGTAAAGGTCGTCCCGAGACCGTATTCGCTTGTTACGTCGACGTCGCCGCCCATCGCGCGGCAGAGGCTCCGCGCGATCGTCAGGCCGAGTCCCGTTCCCTCGACTCCGCTCGTGTTCTTTTCGTCGAGCCGGATGAAGTCGTCGAAAAGCCTCGATACATCTTCCCGCCGGATTCCGATCCCGCTGTCGGTGATGACGAAAGTCAGAAGAATCGTATCTTCGGTTAAAGCGTTTCCGTACGCGAGGAATTTGATGAATCCCTGGTTGGTGAATTTCACCGCGTTTCCGAGCAGGTTGAACAATATCTGGCGGATGTGGTTGATGTCTCCCGTCATCACGGCGGGGATCGTCGGAGAAATCTCCGTAATCAGCTTGAGCGGCTTTTCGAGCATCCGAATATGGATGACCGCCAGGACATCGGAGAGGAGCGAAGACATTTCATAAGGAAAGAGGGTGAATTCCATGCGCCCCGACTCGATCTTCGAAAAGTCGAGGATGTCGTTGATGATCGCGAGCAGGTTCGCTCCGGCGTTCTTGATATCCGCGATGTGTTCAAGCACCTTGGATTGGCCGCACTCGCGGTAGGCCAGTTCGCCCAGGCCGATGATCGCGTTCATTGGTGTGCGTATCTCGTGGCTCATTCGCGCGAGAAAAAGGCTTTTTGCCGTGCTGGCGAGTTCCGCGCGTTCCTTGGCCTTGGCCAGGTCGGTGACATCGTGGAGAAGCAGGATGAAGCCGCCGATGTAGTTGTCGCGGCCCGCCATCGGTGTAATGCAAACTGAATAGACGGCGAAACGGCCTTCGGAGGGGAGGGCGATTTCGGCGTGAACGACCTCCATGTCGTGGCAAGCCTCCTCGAACATTTTGGCGACCGGGGCGAGCGAGACCGCGTTTCCGAAATTCATCGCGGCGATGTCGGAGAACAACATTCCCTTGATGCTTTCGAAACCGGAGATTTTGGCGACCCTCAGGAATTCGTCGGTGCAATAGGCAAGGCGACCTTCCTGATTGAGAAGAAGGATGATGCTCAGGCTGTTCTTGAGAAGCATGTTGAGGTACTGTTCCTGCCGCGCCTTTTCCGCCTGCAGGATCGAATAGAAGCGCGCGTGCGTCCGGGACACCGAGTCGGCGAGTTCCATCGCGCTTTTCAACGCCGTGATCTCGCGCTTCAACTTGCGTATCTGCATTTTGAGCGACGCGCTGGACACCCCGTCGCTTTCCGCGCCAAGCTCTTCGCCACCCCGCGCCGCGGTCGCGGCAAAATCATTTCCGTTCATACTGTTCGCTATAAAAAAAAAT
This sequence comes from Accumulibacter sp., assembly GCA_031267455.1. Classification (GTDB taxonomy): domain Bacteria; phylum Pseudomonadota; class Gammaproteobacteria; order Burkholderiales; family Rhodocyclaceae; genus Propionivibrio. The sequence goes on from JAIRZC010000183.1 coordinate 5,469, forward strand.
AAATATTCAGGTTTGGAATCCCGCCCTCAACGGGCGGCGCAAAGATCAAATTTTCCGGCTGGGTCGGGCCACGTTTCTTCTTGCGAAGAGAAGCCCCTTTTCGTGGCTATGCCTCACTTTGGGGCGCTCGGCTTTTTCGCCGGCGGAGCCGCGATCCACAGGAAGGGATCGAACCCGATGGAAAGGGCTGTGTCCGTTTTTTCTTTAGAGCAGGCAAGCCGTCACCGAGAAATTGTGAAAACGGTTGATCCATTGGCACTCTCTGTTTTTTACCGGACAGATTTCTCCCCCCGAATACGCGAATTGGTAAGAAAGCGAGTTCCCGATCACCCGGGCGATTTTCTTCATCTCCCAGTCCGGCGCGCTCGCGAGCGTCCATTTTCGGCTTGTGCAGGAGAAAATCAGGGCGCTTTCGGCATCCGCATCGGCGGCAATCCGGGCTATTATTTTTTCCATGGATTGGGTGACGAAATCCGCATCGACATCCGAAAAACCAACTTTCACCCCATCGGGTATGTTGCCGCACAGCACGATGTGCCCTTCTTCGGTCGCCTTGCAGGCGCAGCGCGCGATCCGGGAGCCGTCGCTCAGCGTCAGGAGGAAAGGAAACGAGGCGATTCCGGCGGAAATTCCGCCGTTTTCGGCTAATCCGATCGATTCGAGGTAAGCGATCGGCGAGCGGTCGTTGATGCGACGTATCCGGTTTTTTTCCGCCTGCGTGATGACGGCCCTCTGGCATATTTCCTGTTCTCCGGGGAGGTCGGTGATGTGAAAGCGCGGATTGACCTCGCCGAAGAGGGCGACGAGGGCAAGGACATTCGCGCCGCAGTGGCCGTTTACGCAGGTCTCGATACTGGAAAAATCCGTCAGGTGGGTAAAAGCCAGTGAACCGAAAATGGGCGCGCCGCCCGAGACCGAATCAAGAAGCGCGACGAAATCGTCGCCTCCGACATTTTCCAGGAAGGGAGCGAAAGCAAGGAGCAAGGCGGGCTTACCCATTTCAGGCGGAGCGACGCGCGAATAGAGTTCGCGCACGGGGCCGGTCGGGTCGCCGGAAATCGGTACGCTGATCCCCGCGGTAAACACGATGTCGTCGCTCGTAAGCACCGCGACGGTAAACATCATGTCGCCGAAAACGCTCCCGACCGCGATGCCTGGCGTTGTGTAGCCGGCGGTGGCAAAGGGCAGGGATTCGCCGACGGCTTCGAGTACGCCCGAATCCAGGAATTCCGGATGAAAGGCCAGTATTCCGACCGCGTTCTTGAGCAGGCTATTTTCAAGGTCGAGCTGTTCGAGCAGTTCCGCGACGGCGGCATCCACTTCATCGATCTTGAGCGTGTGGGCGGTAAGTATTTTTATCATGGGTTTTGTGCCTTATTCGTTTTATTCTTCAACACATCGTCCCTTTCGTCCAGACTTCGGCTTTGGGGTTCAAGGCCTTTTCCGGGCGACGCCAAGGCGGATCCGAATACCGCCCCTGCGGAGGGAAACTCGTTCCTGAGGGATCAGGGCTTCGATCCCGATAACTCAAGGGAAAGGGAAATGTCCCTCATCACCTCGTTTTGAGCGGCAAAAACGTCCGCTCGCTTTTCGCCGAATCACCCCGGACATAAAAAGGGACCAGGGCGCCTGTCGGGCTTGACCCGATCAGCGGAAAAAGCCGAAAACCGAAACATACTCTTTTCTCGTCGCGTTTAAAACCGGGAAAGGCGTCTCCCGAACCGAAAATCGGGGGAAGGTTTACGCCTGCACCGCCTGTCTTGATGGCAGCCGATTGGGTCAGGCCCGACAGGCGGCAGGTTCAGAACGCGCACACGATCAGGGTGAAACTGTGGAAATTGTTCACCAATTCGCCCTTGCTGTTCCTCACGGGGCAGATTTCGCCGCTCGAATACGCGAACTGATACGAGAGCAAATGGCCGATGTCTCGCGAAATTTCTTTCATCTCGGCGTCCACCCGTTCGCCGAGTGCCCACCTGCGGCCGGCGCAGGAAAAGATCAGGGCGTTTTCGGCGCTCGACTCGGAGACGACGCGGGATATCGTTTCCTTCGTCGAATCGACGACGAAATCCGCGTTGATTTCCGAAAAGCTCACGCGCACCCCTTGGGGAACGTTGCTGAAAGACAGGATGTTGCCTTCGTCCGTGATTTTGTACGCGGCGCGGACGACCTTGGAGCCGTCTTTCAGCGTCAGAGTGAAAGGATAGTTGATGAACGCGGAAGCGATGTGATCTTTCTTGACCATGCCGACTTTTTCGAGGTAGTTTGCCGGGACAAAGCCATTGATGCGCCGGATCTGGTTTTTTTCGGACTGCGTGATCAGCGCGATTCCGTGTATGACACGGTCCTCCGGGATCTCGGTCACGAAAAAGCGCGGGTTCACCTCGCCGAAAAGGGCGACGAGGGCGAGGGAGTTCGTGCTGCTTGCTCCATTGACGCAAGTTGCGACTTGGGAAATATCCGGAAAGCGATGGGTAAAGGCCAGCGTTCCGAACAGGGGGACGCCACCCGAGACTGCGTCGAAGGCGGTAACGAAGTCGTCTCCGCTGACGCTTTCGATGACCGGGGCAAAAGTAAGGAGCAGCGACGGTTTTTCCATTTCGGGCGGAGCGACGCGCGAATAGAGTTCGTGTATCGTAGAGCTTGCCTCCCCGGAGATCGCCCGGCTCATCCCCGATCGGAAGACGACATCGTCGCTCGTGAGCACCGATACGGTGAATATCCGGTCGCCGGTGATACCGCCTGTCGCGGCTGCGGCAGTCGTTCCACCGACCGTATCGAAGGGCATCTCGTGGGCAAGGGCCTCGACCACGCCCGAATCCAGGAAATCCGGATGAAACGTGAATATTCCGACTGCATTTTTAAGCCGCCGCGCCGAAAGGTCGAGCTGCCCGAGTATTTCCGCGACGGCGGCCTGCGTGTCGCCGACCTCGCGCGAATGAGCAGTCAGCATTTTGATCATCGATTGCCTCCGATTGTTCGTCCAATTGCCGGGCATCGCAAAAAAGCGCTGCCCATCATCCTTGTTGATTTTTCACCACGCCCGTCCAGGGCGGTCTTTCCACTTTTTGATCCGCTTGGTTCGAGTCCGGCAGGCTCCTGAAAAACTTTTAGAGCACGCACACGATCATCGAGAAATTGTGAAAGCGGTTGACCCATTGTCCCTCGCGGTTTCTGACGGGACAGATTTCACCGCCCGAATACGCAAATTGGTAGGGGAGCGAAGAATCGAGACTTTTGCCGATTTCTTTCATTTCGAGGTCCGCGCGTTCGCCGAGTACCCAGCGGCGGCTCATGCAAGAAACGATCAGGGCGCTCCGCGGATTCACGTCAGCAGTGTCCGAAAGCGCCTGCGCGACTATTTTTCCCGAAGACTGGACGACGAAATCGGCGTCGATCTCCGAAAAACACACGCGCGCGCCCCGTGGGACGCTGCCGTAGGAAAGAATGGAACCGTCGTCGGCGACCTTGTACGCGGTGCGCACGACCTGGGAACCGTCTTTCAGCGTCAGGACAAAAGGATAGGTAATGATCTCGTAGGTGACGCGGCCTTTCTCGGCCAGACCGATCTTTTCGAGATAATCGACCGGAACGAAACCGTTGATGCGCTGGATCCGGTTTTTCTCGGCCTGCGTGATCACGGCCTTTTCGTGTATTCCCCTCTCATCGGGGATCGACGTCACATAAAAGCGCGGGTTCACCTCGCCGAAAAAGGCGATGAGGGTAATCGCGTCCGGATAGCGCCGGCCGTTTGCGCAGGTTTCGATCCCGGAAAGATCCAGAAGAGGCGTAAAGGCCAGCGCGCCGAACAGGGGGATGCCGCCCGAAGCCGCGTCGATCTCCGCGACGATCTCGTCGCCGCCGGCGTTTTCGATGACCGGGCCGATGACGAAAAGCAGGGACGGATTGCCCATTTCGGGCGGCGCGACGCGCGAATAGAGTTCGCGCACGGGCCCAGCCGCGTCGCCCTCGATCGCGCGGCTCACGCCCGATCTGAAGACGATGTCATCGCTCGTGAGCACCGACAGGGCGAGCATCCTGTCATCGTCTTTACCGGAGACGGCTTCCGCCGCGGTCGTTCCGCCGATCGCATCGAAGGGCAATGCGTCGCAGACAGCCTTGACCGCGCCCGATGCAAGGAAATCCGGATGAAAGGAAAGTATTCCGACCGCGTTTTTGAGACACTGTTTCTGAAGGTCGATCTGTTCGCGTATCTCCGCAACGGCAGCCCTTATGTCATCGGCTTTCCGCGTATGCGCAGTGAGCATTTTTATCATGATAGATTTCCGATCCTCCGTTTCTCATTCTCCTGTAAAGCTTCGAACGATTCATCCCCCTTTTTTGGCGGGGACGCGGGCGGCGCGGGAGGCGCCGTCGGCACCCACCTCGCTATTTTCGCACAATCGTTCGTCTCTGACATAAAACGCGGACGGTCGCGAAAAAAATCAAAGCCGGGCGTCTGTCCGGGCATCCCGGATTTTTGACGGAGTATCGGGCGAATTCATCCTTGCGCTGAATCGCGGGACGCAAAGCGGGCGGATTGCCCTCCGCCCCACCCTCGCCGAATTTGTAGGGGCGGGTTTCAAACCCGCCCGCCATCCCCTGCCCTTTTTTCCGAATTTGGAAGAAAAAAAAGAACGGCGCGTCGAAAAAAGAGGGGGATAGATCCTTTTTGCCTCGCTGGAATGCCATCCGTGAATGCTGTCGTGGAGTAGAATATTCACTATCTTCCATCCTGGGAGGGAAAAAATGGAAAAGACGAACCCG
>JAIRZC010000187.1 GCA_031267455.1 Accumulibacter sp.
CGAGACTTCCTCGACGGCGGTCAGATAGCCGAAAGTCCGCGAAACGAAGGCGACATCGTTGTCTATCGTTTTCGGGATGCCGACGACAGAGAGCCTGTAGCCACGCCGGCGCGCCTCCAGGAAAAGTTTCGCGCCTCCGCGCTGCGTTCCGTCGCCGCCGATTGTGAAAAGAATGTCGATCCTGCGTGCAATCAGGTTGTCGACGGCGATGTGGATATCCACTGGGCCGCGTGAAGTGTTGAGTACCGTTCCGCCGTCCTTGTGAATGTCTTCGACGAATTCGGGCGTCAGCGAGATCGGTTTTTCGCCGACGCGAGGATCGAGACCACTGTAACCGTTGCGAAAACCGAAAATGTCACGGACACCATAACGGTGGTAAAGCTCAAGGACGAGCGCCCGGATGACGTTGTTCAATCCTGGGCAGAGTCCGCCGCAAGTCACGATTCCCGCGCGCGTTTTTGACGGGTCGAAAAATATCCTCCGCCGCGGTCCCGCGACCTCGAAAAGGAAGTCGTCGCCCGGCGGATCGCCGGGTTTGACGATGACGTTGTAACGGACCCGCGCCGCATCATCAACGTGAAAAGGCATGGGGTTGTCGAAACGCGCTTCGCCCAGAGTCGTGATTTCCATGGAGCACCCCTGAATTCGACGGAATAATTCCGAGAGTATCCATGTTGCGGGGGCTTGGGTCAAATCGAAAAAACGACCACGCATCGATCGGAGTCAAAGGTCGACTTTGGAAGGGTCGAGGATTTCTCGCAATTCTGTGAGTCCCAGCGCGCGCCGCGCGTCGGTGCGCAAATCGATTCAAACGATTTTGCGCGCAAGGCTTTCCGCCACCCATTGGTCGAGACTTTTCCCGGAGTCTTATTTTCTGATCCCTGGTTCTTGCCTTCGGATGCGTAGTGTTACTGGCCCTCGGTTTCGGACAGGAAACTAAAGATATGCCGGACGAATAGACGTAAGGAACTTTCGACGCAAGCGCATGTGGCATCTTGAAAAAATTTGCCTTTCCACGGAGATTGGCGTTAGAATCCTCACAGTTTTTTTGGGTGCCTCGATTGAATTCATGGATTGGGGTGAAACGGGAAGCCGGTGAAGTTCCGTTGTCGCTACGCCTGTAGCCGCGCAACGATCCATTCCGGCGCAGCCCCCCGCTGCTGTAAGCCTGACGACTTCGTCAATACGCCACTGTGCGGCGCATCGCATGGGAAGGCGACGGAGAAGGAGGACGGCAAGCCAGAAGACCGGCCCAAAAATGGTTTGGTGTCCCCGGGGTAGGGGGGTAAGCCGGCCGTCTGGCCAGAAGATGTTTCTCGTTCATCCTCATACTTGCGCCACGACAACCCGCTTTACGGTTCCCCCACTCGACCGATCCCCTCCCGCGGACGCCGATTTATCGTAACACAGCGTCTTGTAAAGGAAATCCTTGGAAGTGTTCCACATGGAAGGAATATCGCTCGGGAGTTCAGCCGCAAACGGGCACGCGCCCGATCCCGAAATAAATTCGGGCGCGTGCGCGATCCTTGCGCGGCTTCTTTCTTTTCTGATGCTGTTCTTCGTTTCGACAGCGATCTTTGCCGCCGAAATTCCTGTCGGGCCACTGCCCGCGAGCTTGTGCGCGAGCGCAAAAGTGATCGAAAACGAACGCGAAGGCCTTTGGGAAAAAACGCTCGTCGTCGCCTTCCCCAAACCGCGCAGGACGATTTCCACGCAGGAAGGCTTCGTCGACGCGCGCGCGGCAGTGAATCACGCGATGCACCCGCTCCTTTCCCAGCGTTTCATGAGCGACTCGGGGGCGTGGCGCGCGTACATCGACAGAATTCATGGGAAAGTCGCCCGGAACCTGAAAACGAAGCGATCAAGGCTCGCGACGATGGGTACTGCGGCCGATATGGAAAACCTCGCGGTTGTAATAAAGGAATACGCGCCTTTCACAGTCGCTGTGCTCGTCACCGCGGGCGCGGAAACGAATGCCGTCCGGACCGGGGTCGACGAGGGGATACACATCGAAACCTTGCACGGAACGATCAACATCCTTCTCCTGACGAACGCGCAGCTCTCGGACGGCGCGCTTGCGCGCGCGATCGTCACCGTCACCGAAGCGAAAACCGCCGCGCTCGAAGACCTGAAAGTACCGAGCAGCTACACCAAAACCGTGCAGGCGACCGGAACGGGGACGGACAACGTCATCATCTTTTCCGGCGCGAACGGCCCGAAAGTCACCTATACCGGTGGTCACAGCCGGATCGGCGAATTGATCGGAAAAGCCGCGTACAGCGCCGTGATCGAAGCGCTCGGCAAGCAGAACGGATTCCTGCTTCCCGGCGTGGCGCCTTATGTAACGAAAAACAGCCTGAGGAAGCAGGCCACGTTCGAATCGGCCGAAAAATGGCTCTTGACGCTCGATAGCGGCGATTTTTCCGCCGCGTGGGACGGCGCGTCCGAACTCGTCAAACAGACGAAGCCCCCCGAAGTCTTTCGGGTGAGCCTTGAAAAAACGCGCGCCAGCCTTGGAAAGGCGATCGAGAGAAAAACCTCTCGGCATCTTTATACGAAGGCGTTCTCCAGCCTGCCGCGCGGCGAATATATGCTCCTCGAATTCGTGGGCCGTTTCGAGAAACACGCGGGGGAACTCGTCGAGAGTCTGACCTTGCGCCGAGATGAAGACGGCCAGTGGCGTGTCATCGATTATTCGATTGATCACCATGAAATCGATGATTGATGCGCATCACGGAAATTTTTTGTCTCGCAACATCGGAGGGGTTATATGTTTAGTCCCACGATGTGCTGGGCTGGATCAATTTTGAAGCGTTCCGGCTCATTGGTCCCTGCTTTGCGGATAAATTCGTAAGGGGTCAAGCCTTTGAGCGCTTTCAGCCTCTTGGCGAAGTTGTAGGCCATCAGGAAAGTCTGCCAATGCGCCTTCAGTTGATCAGTAGATAGATAGTGGAAGCGTTTGACCGTGCCCCCCTTGATCGTCCTGTTCATGCGCTCGACTTGGCCATGGGTCCATGGAGGGCAGACCTTGGTGAGTCGATGTTCGATGCCCTGTGCCCGGCAGACACGGTCGAAGGGGATATCCCGATAGCCTTCCGTTCCCTTCCTTTTGGCGAACTGAATCCCGTT
>JAIRZC010000189.1 GCA_031267455.1 Accumulibacter sp.
AGGAAAATTCGACCATCTGCGGCGCGGCTTTTTCGCGCGGGTAGATGCCGACCGAGACCGGAAGCCTGAAGTTTTCGATGAAAAGAATGTCCATTGAACGCTGGGTGTAAAATCCGCGACGCCGCGTATTTTAACCTCCCGATCAACCGCCATCCGTTTTTTCCGAAACATGTTCGAATCTTCGCTGTCGATGTCCGCATTCGTTGTCGTGTGCGCCTATTTCCTGGGTTCCATTCCTTTTGCGGTCGTTTCGAGCAAACTCTTTGGTATTGCTGACCCGCGCAGCTACGGTTCGGGGAATCCCGGCGCGACCAATGTCCAGCGGAGCGGAAACAAACGCGCGGCGGTCTGCACGCTGATCGGCGATTCGATGAAAGGCTGGCTTGCCGTTTTCCTCGCGCGGGCGCTGGGGCTTTCTCCGGGCGTTGTCGGCCTGGTCGCGCTTTCCGTCTTTCTGGGCCATTTGTTGCCGATTTTTCTGAAGTTCAAAGGAGGCAAGGGTGTTGCGACAGCGGCGGGAGTCCTGCTCGCCCTCGATGTCCGGCTTGGTTTGGCGGCGCTCGGAAGCTGGTTTTTCATCATTCTCGCGTGGCGCACCGTTTCGCTGGCATCGGTAGTCGCCGCGGTCATCGCGCCGGTTTACGCGTTCTTTTTCCAGAGGGCGTGCGCGCCGCACATCGCGCTGCTTGCCCTGTTGTTGATCGTCAGGCACCGCCAAAATCTCCAGCGCCTGGTTTCCGGCGGGGAACCGAAGATCGGCGCAAAAAAAAGCGCGGACTGATCCTGTTGGCCCTCGCGTCACATTCGATCGGGAAACACGGCGGAGACGTCCCGCGAGCCGGCGCTTTCGAGCGGCCAGCGTGGTTTTACGGCAAAGCCTCCTCCCGGCGGGACGATCGACAGTCCTTCACGAAAGCGCAACGCGCCCGCAAGGGCGATCATCGCGCCGTTGTCGGTACAGTATTCGAGTTCCGGATAGAATACCGTGAAGCCGCAATCCGAAGCGATGCGGTCAAGGCGCCTGCGCAATTCGCGGTTCGCGCCAACGCCGCCAGCGACCACGAGCCGCTCCAGGCCGCAGCTTTTCAGGGCGCGCGCCGATTTATCGACGAGCACATCGACGATCGCGTCTTGAAAGCCCCGCGCAAGGTCGGCGCGCGTTATTTCCTCTGCTTGCGGAAGGTCCCGTATCTTGAGCATCGCGGCCGTTTTGAGTCCGCTGAAACTGAAGTTCAGGTCGTCCGAATGCAGCATCGGGCGCGGAAAGCGGACGCTGCCGGGACGGCCTTCTTCCGCAAGTTTCGAGAGCGCCGCGCCACCGGGGTAGGGTAAGCCGAGGAGCTTTGCCGTCTTGTCGAAGGCTTCACCCGCCGCGTCGTCCAGTGTTTCCCCCAAAAGCGTATAGCGCCCGACGCCTTCCACGCGCATCAGTTGGGTATGCCCTCCAGAGACGAGGAGCGCGGCAAAGGGGAATGCGGGCTTGTGCCGTGAAAGGAGCGGTGAAAGCAGATGGCCTTCGAGGTGATGGACCGGGACGAGCGGAACGCCGAGGGCGAGCGCGAGACCTTCGGCGAAAGATGCGCCGACGAGCAAGGCTCCCGCAAGGCCGGGGCCTTGTGTATAGGCGATCGCGTCGATCTCGGAAACGGCGCGGCCGCTGTCTCGAAGTACTTTGCGGAACAGGGGAACGACGCGCCGGATATGGTCACGCGAAGCGAGTTCCGGAACGACGCCGCCGTAGGCCTGGTGCAGGGGAATCTGGGTGTGCAGGGCGTGACAAAGCAGGCGGCCTTCGCCCGACGCGTCGAAGAGGGCGACTCCGGTTTCGTCGCACGAGGATTCAATACCCAGGATCAGCATCGGCGCATTTTATTTCATTTTCCAATCGTCTGCGGCTCGTCGCCGCGGCGCGAGCGATTCACGAATGGAATGGCTCCGCGGGAAGGCGTGTCCGCGAAAAAGCGTCCGCGCTTCTCAAGGCTGTTTTCGATGGAAAGGCGACGCGAAAGGTCGTTTCGCGGTTTTTCGAAGCCACCTCGACACGGCCGCCGTGCGCTTCAACGATCGATTTGACGATCGCAAGGCCCAGCCCTGATTGCGCGCCGCCGCGCGCGCGGGATGTTTCGGCGCGGTAGAAGCGGTCGAAAAGGCGAAAAAGACGCTCTTCGGGGATCGTCTCGCCCTCGTTGGCAACCGCCACCGTCACCTCTTCTTCCGCGCTGGTATCGATGATGGCGCGAACCCATCCGCCGGACGGCGCGTGGCGGATCGCGTTCGAAAAGAGATTGGAAAAAACGCGGCGAATCATCAGTGAATCGCCCCGCATCGTCCCACGCCCCTCGCAGTCTATCGTCACATTTTTCTCATCCGCCGCCAGTCGGTGAAAGTCGGCGACATCGGTGACCAGCGCCGCAAGTTCCAGGGAATCGAGCGTCGGGACGATCCGGCCCTCGCTGGCTTTCGCGATGAAAAGCATGTCGGCGATCATCCGCGAGAGCCGCTCGAACTCGTCGATATTCGACGCGAGCACATCGCGGTACTCGTCGGCGCCGCGTTCCCGCGAAAGGGTGACCTGCGTTTGCATCAACAAGTTGCTGACCGGCGTGCGGAATTCGTGCGCGAGGTCGGACGAAAATTCCGAAAGCCGAATGAAGGATTTTTCGAGGCGCGAAAACAGGGCATTGAGCGTCCGCGCGAGGTCGGCAAGCTCGATGGGAACATCGTCGACCGAAAGACGCGCGTCGAGACGCTCGGCCGTGATCTTCTCGGCCTGGCGTTTCATCGCCCGCAGCGGCGAAAGGCCGTGACGGACCGCGAGCCAGCCCAAAAAGCCGGACGAGACGGCGGCGAGGACGATGAAAGCCCAAAGCGTTTGCCGAAACGCGCGCATGAAAGATTCGTGGTGCGATATATCGATCGCCGCGCCGACGAGCGCCGTCGCATCTCCGGCCCCCTGAACTCTCCCCGGTTTCCCGACGCGAAAACGCGCCGAGATACCGCGCAAAGGGACGCCTTTGGCGCTCGCCCAGACGAAGGGACGTCCGTCCCTCTCTTTTTCGGCGTGTTCGAAGAGCGCGCCAGGAAAATCCACGCCGCTCGTTGCGAAGAGCGTTTCGCCGCCGGGAAGCCGGACGGCGATGGCCAATCCCGGCGCGCCGGACAGGATTTCATCGAGCCGCTGCGGAACGGACGCCGGATCGTCTCCCGCATCCTCGAGGATCCGACGTGTCTGGACGAGTTTTCCATCGAGGATGAACCTGTCCTGCTCTTCAAAATGATTCTCGACCGAGCGACCGATCAGGGTGCCGAGAATCAGCAGGACGATCGTCGAAACCGTGGCGAAAAGCGCCCTTAAACGCCAGGAAAGACTGATCGG
>JAIRZC010000216.1 GCA_031267455.1 Accumulibacter sp.
TCGAAAGCCACCCGCAGCGTGAAGACGCGTGCCACAGGATAAAAACCGCGATCGGGACGATCCACGGCACTATCCTTTTCGAAAAGCGCCGCGCGGCTTCTCGTGGGAACATGAGCCGCCGCGCTTCTTTGTTTTCGAGACGCATTTATATCTTGGCGATCGAAACTTCGGTCGCCTTGACGAGCGCGAGAACTTCGACGCCGGGTTTCAAGCCCAGGTCGCGGATCGATCGCGTCGTGATGACCGACGTGACGATTCCGTGGGGAGTCTCGACGTCGACCTCCGAGACGACGGGTCCTTCGATGATTTCCCTGATTTTCCCGCGGAACTGGTTCCGCACGTTGATCGATTGAATGCTCATGTTTTTTCCTTTCCAATGATCCGGTATCTTCCGATCCGTGAAGAAGGATTATGGAAAGAAAACAAGAGCGAGTGAAATAAGATTTTCTACGCTGCTTATTCGAAAAATCGCGCCGATCCCGACAGACTCTTCGCGGCCTGCCGGTCTTCAACGAGCCGGAGCGAAGCTTTCAAGCCGCGCGGCGCGCTCGTCAAGACCTCGCTGGACGAAGAGGAAACCACGAGGGTTCAGGGATTCAGCGGTTGCTTCCGGCGACCATCCTGAATTTATAGAGCCGGCACTCGATCCCGCCGTTGAAAAGCGGAATTTTCCGTCCCGGAACGAGACGCATGAGCTTGGGCATGCGCCGATCCGAAGTGAGCAGCCAGCAATCCCACCCGGCGAAACGACGTTTGAACGCGCCTGCCAGGCGGGGATAGAGGGCGGAAAGTTCCTCCAGATCCGACAATCGATCCCCGTAGGGCGGGTTGGCGACCAGGATACCCGGCGTTTCCACGGGCGCCCCGGCTTCGAGAATATCTGCCGATTTCAGCGAAACCACCGGCAAGAGACCGGCGCGATCGAGGTTGGCGAGCGTCGAGCGCACCGCGGAGGGAGAAATGTCGCTTCCGTAGATTTGCGCGAAATCGACCGGTTTTACCTGCTTTTGCGCGGAATCGAGCAAGACTTTCCAAGTCTCGGGCTGGAAATTCTTCAGGCACTGAAAACCGAAGCCACGGCCGCTTGCCCCCGGCGCAAGGCCGACCGCGATCTGCGCCGCCTCGAGGAGAAAGGTTCCGCTCCCGCACATCGGGTCATAGAGCGGAATTCCCGGTCGCCATCCAACCAGGCGCAGAATGCCGGCCGCGAGGTTTTCCTTGATCGGCGCGTCGACCGTTTTTCGGCGCAGGCCGCGCTGATGGAGCGGAGCGCCCGATGTATCAACGTAGAGCGTACAGTGTCCGGCGTCGACGAAGGCGCGCAAGCGGATATCCGCATCGCGCGTATCGACGCTCGGTCGCCGCCCGGTATCCTCGCGAAAACGGTCGCAAACCGCGTCCTTGATTCGCAAGGTGATGAATTCGAGGCTCTTTAACGGGCTTTTGACCGCGCTCACGCCGACGCGAATCGTTTGTTCGGGATCGAAGAGGCGATTCCACGGCGTCTCCCTGGCCAGCCGGTAGATGTCGTCCTCGGCGGCATAAGGCCCGCGCGCGACGCGCCAGAGAATCCGCGTCGCAATGCGCGAGTGCAGATTGGCCGCGTAACACCCTCGCCAGTCGGCGTCGAAGTGTATGCCGCCGGGCACTTTTTCCAGGTTTTTCGACCCAATCGCCGAAAGCTCTTCTTCGAGCAGCGCTTCAAGGCCGCGCGGACAGGTAGCGAAAAAATTTTCCATGCGCTTATCCAGGGGTTCAAAAAAATTTAAAGGACTCTTCGAAGGTTCGAGGCGCGCCAAAACCCGCGTAAACGATTCACGGCGCCGGCATCTCTTCGGGGCCGGGGGCTTCCTCCCCGTCGCGCGTCTCGCGCCAGGCGGCTTCGATACCATCCGCGACGTATGGAAAGCGGAGGCGTATCCTCAATTCGGTCTTGATCCGCGTATTGTCGATGCGCCGCGATTCGCGCATGAACGAGAGCCGCGCCGGAGAAAGTATTCGCGGCGCCTCCTCGCGCGAGACGCGCGGCGCGCGCGGCAGGCCGAAACGGTCGGCGACGATGTCGTAGTAATCTCCCATTTTCATTTCCGAATCGTCGGCCGCGTTGTAGCATCGGTTGGGACGTCCACGCCTGAGCGCGGCGCAAACGATCGCAGCGAGGTCTTCGGCGTGGATATGGTTCGTATAGACGTCGTCCTCGGCAAAAAGCGCGGGTATTCCCTCTTTCAGGCGATCTATCGGCAGGCGGTCGGACGCATAGATCCCCGGCGCGCGCAGGATGCTCGCGCAAACGCCGTTGTCGCGACCGAAACGGCGCAGCCTCCGCTCGGCGTCGACACGGCGGCGCGCGCGGTCGGTCCGCGGAGAAAGTCGCGCGGTCTCGTCGATCCACGCGCCGCCGGCGTTCCCATAGACGCCGCAGGTACTGACATAGACAAGGCGCCGAACGCGCTTCCTGCCCCGCGAGAGCGCCGCGATCAGGCGACGCGCGCGCTTGTCCGTCACGCCAAAATTCTGCGGCGGGGCAAAATACAGGACGTCGTCCGCGATTCCGTGAAAGCGCTTCAGGCTCGACGCGAAGTCGAGGTTCCCAAAAATCGGGCGGACGCCGAGCGCGCGCCAGAAAGCGGAGTCCTCCGCCTCGCGCAGCAGCGCGAAAATTCGATAGCGGCCCAGGAGACGCGACGTCACGCGGCGCGCGATGTCGCCGCAGCCGACGATGAGAAGAGTTTGCACGCCGCGATTCTAACCGATTCACGCCCAACATCCCGAAAACACGGGGAAACAGCCGCGGGCAATCCCCCCGCCGGGGGAAAAGCGCGTCGGGGCGGGTTTCAAACCCGCCCTTACGAATTCGGCAACGGTGGGGCGGAGGGCAATCCGCCCGCGCGGATTCCCGATCCCCTTTACCTAAACTCCGTCATGCCCGCGAAGGCGGGCATCCAGTAGAGTACTTTCC
>JAIRZC010000233.1 GCA_031267455.1 Accumulibacter sp.
CGCTCGGTTTCCCAAAACAGAGGAGACAAAAAAATGATAAGTCACGCAACGGTCACCCTGGAAAGTCCGCTACTCGACGTCGAAGAGAAATTCATCGGCGCGGCATGCGCCATCGAATCCTGGTTTCGTTCCAAATGGCTTGAGCATCCTCCGCCTTTTTACGGGTCTGTCGATTTGCGCAACGCGGGATTCAAGCTGGCGCCGATCGACATGAACCTTTTCCCGGGCGGATTCAATAACCTGGGATCGAGTTCTCTTCCACTCTGCATCCAGGCTGTGACCGACGCCATCGAGCGCGTTTGTCCCAATGCAAAGAAGCTTTTGCTCGTTCCCGAAAATCACACCCGGAATCCGTTCTATCTGCAAAATGTTTCATCACTGGCACGTCTTTTAGCGCTCGCAGGACTAAAAGTCCGTATAGGATCGCTCATGCCCGAAATTACGGCGCCGACGCCATTCGACCTGCCTGACGGAGGGACGCTACTTTTGGAACCGCTCGTCCGCACCGGCGCACGCTTGGGACTTTCCGATTTCAGCCCCTGCGCAATCCTGCTGAACAACGACCTTTCCGCCGGTATCCCCGAGATGCTGAAAAACCTCGATGGTCAAGCCGTCCTGCCCCCGTTATGCGCCGGATGGGCGATTCGCCGAAAATCCCGGCACTTCATCGCCTACGATGAAATCGCCAACGAGTTTTCGCGCCTGACCGGCATCGACCCCTGGCGGATCAACCCGTATTTCTCCGTGTGCCGTAGCGTGAATTTTCACGAGCGCCAAGGCGAAGAATGCCTCGCCGCGAATGTTGAGGCAGTACTTGCGATGATCCGCGAAAAATACACGGAATATGGTATCGAGGAAACACCTTACGTCGTTGTCAAGGCCGACGCCGGTACTTACGGTATGGGAGTAATGACCGTCAAGGATGCTTCCGAGATCGTTGGACTCAATCGAAGACAGCGGAACAAAATGTCCGTCATCAAGGAAGGCGTCAACGTCAATCAGGTTATTATCCAGGAGGGAGTACATACTTATGAGCGAATCGGAAGCAACACCGCCGAACCGGTCGTTTACATGATTGACCGATTCGTCGTCGGCGGTTTTTACCGTATCCACGGCAGCCGTGGGATCGACGAGAACCTCAACGCGCCGGGGATGTACTTCGAACCTATCGCCTTCGAGACCAGCTGCTCGTGCCCCGACCAGTGCAAAAAGCCCAACGACCCACCGAACCGTTTTTACACTTACGGCATCCTTGCGCGCCTCGCGCATCTGGCGGCATCGATCGAACTCGATAACGAGGCCGACTGATGCGTTTTGCCTTCATCCTCGATCCCATGGAATCGCTCAAGGCATACAAAGATTCCAGCATTGCCATGATGCGCGCCGCCCGCAATGCGAGGCACGAAATCTGGTGCATCTATCAGCCAGCGATTTTCTGGTCGGAATCCGACGGTGTTTGCGCTGAGGCTGTTCACCTGGATGTGCGCGACGATGACGTGGACTGGGTATTTCGCCTCGAGCGCCGCATGTTTCCCTTGAGCGAGTTCTCCGCGGTCGTTCTCCGAAAGGACCCGCCTTTCGACATTGAATACATCGCAATGACTTGGCTTTTGGAACGCGCTGAAGCCCAAGGTGCGCGCGTGTTCAACCGCCCGCGCGCGCTGCGCGACCATTCGGAAAAACTGGCGCTCCTCGAGTTCCAGCATTTCTCGGTCCCCGCGATTGTCGCGCGCGCGCCGGGCACGATCCACGCCTTCATCGACGAACACCGGGATGTCGTTCTCAAGCCCTTGGACGGAATGGGAGGGAGCCGGATATTTCGCGTTCGTAACGACGATCCAAACCGGAATGTGATCGTCGAAACCCTGACACAGGACGCAGAACGGACGATCATCGCTCAATGTTACATTCCCGCAATCGTTGATGGAGACAAGCGGATTCTCCTGATCAATGGTCAGGTCGTTCCGTACTGCCTTGCGCGCATCCCGAAAGCCGGGGAGACACGAGGAAATCTTGCAGCGGGCGGCACGGGCGTCGCGCGCGCGCTCACCGCGCGCGACCGCGAAATCGCCGAATATCTTGCGCCCATTCTTGCGGCGCGCGGCCTCTTTTTGGTTGGAATCGACGTTATTGGCGATTTTCTGACCGAAATCAATGTTACCAGTCCAACGTGCATGGTCGAAATCGCCGCGCAGACAGGATTCGATGTCGCGGGCGCTTTTATCGCGGCGATGGAAAAGGAATGCACTTTACCCGCCTGATCTTTCTCGCGATCCTTGTCTTGGGTTTTTCCGCCTGTGACCGAGCACCGCTCTACCGCCAAGAGGCTTTTGTTTTTGGAACGCGCGTCGAAATTTTGATCGCCGGACTCGATACGGATACCGCGCGATCGGCGAGCGCGTCCGTTCTGCGGGAATTCGACCGCCTGCACAGGAGTTATCACACGTGGGAGCCCTCGGAGATCAGTGAATTGAACGGTGCGCTCGCTTCGGGACAAATCCGGATCGTTTCATCCGAGCTGGCTTTTTTGCTGGCCGACGCGCAGCGCCGCTCCGCCCAAAGCGACGCGTTTTTCGACCCGGGGATCGGCGAGCTGATCCGACTCTGGGGATTTCATTCCGACACGTTCAAGCCCACACTTCCCGATCCCGAAAAAATCGCGGATTGGCTCAAAGCTCGCCCCGGCCTTTCCGACCTAAGGATCAAGGGGACAAGGGTAGGTAGTGTAAAGCCGGGGCTTCTCGTCGATTTTGGCGGTTATCTGAAGGGTTTCGCGCTCGACCGGGCGGATGTCTTGCTGCGCGGACAAGGCGTCGAGAACGCGCTCGTCAATATTGGCGGAAACATTATGGCTCTCGGAACGAAGCATGGGCGTCCTTGGCGTGTTGGTATCCAACATCCACGTCGTGCGGGAGCGATAGCCACTGTCGAACTTCGCAACGGCGAGGCGATTGGAACTTCAGGAGATTATCAGCGATACTTCGAGTTGAACGGAAAGCGTTACTGTCACTTGATCGATCCACGCACCGGCGCGCCCGTTGCGCATACCCGCTCACTGACCGTCCTCGTCACGCCCCGCGAAAATGCCGGAGTGCTCTCCGACGTCGCGTCGAAACCGCTTTTCATTGCTGGCGAACACTGGCCGAAACTCGCAAAAAAAATGGATGTAAAAAATGTTCTGCGTGTCGATTCGGCGGGGCATCTACAAGTCAGCGAAAACTTCATGAAACGCTTGGAATTCGATGGTGAAAAGCCCAAAGCGCTTGAAATCATTCCCTGATCGCGCTTGCAGAGCATCATCTCTCCCGAATTGATCCAAAATCTCTTAGAATGTCGCTTGGATCCCAAGGAACCCCCCCATGGCGTGCGCTGAAATCGAAATAATCAACGTCCTCGGGCTTCATGCCCGAGCTTCGGCCCGACTCACGCAACTCGCCAACCGTTTCAAATCCGAAATCTGGATGGAAAACGGATCGCGCCGAATCAATGCAAAAAGCATCATGGGTGTCATGATGCTTGCGGCGAAGAAAGGCGCGCGTGTCACGGTCGAAGCCATCGGCGCCGATGAAAAAGAGGCTGTCGAATCGTTGCTTGGTTTGATCGCGAACAAATTCGGCGAGGAAGAATAAGAACAGATGAGCTTTACGTTGCACGGACTTGCAGTCTCGGAAGGCATCGCCATTGGACAGGCACACATCGTTTCGTCGGCAACGCTCAAGATTTCTCGTATCGCCATCTCGCCACGCCGTGTCAAAAAGGAAATCGCGCGCTTTGACGACGCGCTTGCGCGAACGCGCAAAGAACTGATGGTGATCAAAGCGTCCTCGTCGGATTCCTCGGCGGATATCGGCGCGTTCATCGATCTGCATTTGATGCTTCTCTCCGACGATGAGTTGTCCGAAGCGCCCCGAAAAATCATCCGGGACCGCTTATGTAACGCCGAATGGGCCATCTCGATGCAGATGGAAAACCTTGTCAGACAGTTCGAACAGATTGAGGACATCTATTTGCGCGAACGCTGCAACGACGTTCGACAGGTCGCGGAACGCATCATCCAGAAACTCGGCAGCAGTTCGAGCCGTTTCGCGAGCCGCGGCGGGAAGATACCTCGAAACTTTTGCGACGAAGCGAGGATCATCGTCGCGCACGATATTTCTCCGGCCGACATCATGTCGATCAAGGACAGGGATTACGCTTCTTTCATTACCGATGTCGGCGGCGCTACCTCGCATACGGCGATCCTCGCGCGCAATATGGCACTCCCGGCAATTTTCGGCCTGCGTGACGCCAGCGAGATAATCCGCGACATGGAAACCCTGATCGTCGACGGTACGCGCGGCGTCGTGATCGTCGCCCCCGACGCCGCCGTTCTTGAGGAATACCGTACCAGAAAATTGCGTCTCGAACGCGAACTATCAAAGCTCAAGTTGCTGAAAACGACGCGCGCGATTACGCTCGACCGGATCAAGATCGATCTTTTGGCCAACATCAAGGATGTCGACGACATTCAGTCGGTGCTCGAAAGCGGCGCTGAGGGCATCGGCCTCTTCCGCTCCGAATTCATCGTCCTCGGGCGCGGTAGCGCGCTACCGGTGGAAAACGAGCAGTTCGAGGCCTATCGCAAGGTTGTCGAGGCAATGGGCCGGCGTCCGGTCACGATCCGTACTTTCGACCTTGGAAACGATAAGAACCTGCTTCCCAGCGAAGATTACGCAAACCAGAAACGCAATCCGGCGCTCGGCCTCCGCTCGATCCGCCTTTCGCTGAGCGACCCACTGACTTTCCAGACACAGTTGCGCGCGATCCTTCGCGTATCGAGCTTGGGACGGGTCCGGATACTGATTCCCATGCTCTCCCACGCCCACCAGATAGAGCAGACTTTCTCAGCGATCGAGCAGGCGAAATCCAGCTTGCGCGAGGAGAAAATCGCTTTCGATGAAAACATTCCGGTCGGCGGGATGATCGAAGTCCCCGCGTCGGCGCTTTCGCTCGGCATCTTCCTGCGCCGCTTCGATTTTCTTTCAATAGGTACCAATGACTTGATTCAATATACGCTAGCCGTCGACCGCAGCGACGAACAGGTTTCGGGCCTTTACAATCCTTTGCATCCGGCCGTGCTTTCGCTGATCGCTGGGACGATCCGCCAAGCGGGCAAAGCCGGGATTCCCATCTCGATATGCGGCGAGCTGGCCGGCGACACCAATTTGACTCGCTTACTCCTCGGCATGGGGCTACGCCAGTTTTCAATGCATCCGACCCTGATTCCGGCGGTCAAGCAGAAAATCAAGCAGAGCAGTGTCTCAAGGCTCGCTTCGAGCGTGCTGCGCTTGCTGCGAAACGAGGAACCCTTGAAAATCGTGGCAGGAATCGAGCGGATGAACCGCTGATTCTGTAAAGCAACATGGTGACCCAACAATAACGAATCGACTTTTCAGAGCAAAGTATGTCACGGGAAAATTCAGTGGGAATCGTCGCGCCGCAACGCTTTTGCTCCATTGTGCCAATCTTCCTCAAAAGCGGAATTATGCTTCCGGCGTTCGAACTCGTTTACGAAACCTATGGAACGCTCAACGCGTCTCGCTCGAACGCCGTCCTCGTCTGCCACGCGCTCTCAGGCAATCATCACCTTGCGGGAATCTACGCCGACAAGCCCGACGAAGTTGGCTGGTGGGACAACCTGATCGGCCCGGGAAAACCGCTCGACACGCGCCGTTTTTTCGTCGTCGGGGTCAACAACCTCGGCGGCTGCTACGGTTCGACCGGCCCGCTCTCGATCGACCCCGAAACCGGGAAACG
>JAIRZC010000236.1 GCA_031267455.1 Accumulibacter sp.
GTCGGGCGCGCAAACGACGCGATACTCGCTATCGAGCAGCTTGACATCGAGGTATTGCGTATTCTCGGACATCGTCGACTTCTCAGGCGCCGATCTGCATATCTTCGGGCAACTTCAGGACGAGCTGTTCCAGACGCGTTCGCGCGAATATCATGCGCTCGGACAGGTCGCTTTTGTTTTTCTCCACCGCGGCAAGCTGCCGCTTCAACTGCGTGTTCTCGGTCTTGAGCGCTTCGCACAATGAAATTACTTCGGTGATTTTGTCGCCGAGCCGGTCGAGTTCGTTTTGCACTTGTTGCATAGCATGGAACTATAGTTTCAAAAACGGCGCATCGTCAAGGAGAATGCTTTTGAATGTAGTTTATTATCGTCGATACGGCACGGAACGAAATTCTCCGGACCGGAGCGAAAGAAAGCCCGGATCCGTCTTCACGGAAATTACGCAAATGGTCGCTTTCTTCGCGTCGAGCCATGGGAAAATGGACACTTCCTTCGGCAGCCGCTTGGATCAAGTCCGGCAGGCCCCTTGAGATCGGCATGATAGAATCCAAACGAACCGCGCCCAACAAAAGCGCGGCTTGGAAGCCAGATTCACTTTCGAACCCGGTGTTCGCGCGGCGCTCGGGCCGTCGTCCGCCATTGACGCGCGATTGAACGATCCGTTCGGCAAGAAACGCGAAACCGTTTATGAATACAAAATCCCGGAACTCGACGCCTTCGTCGGACCACGCTGTTCGTTGCGCTGAACCGGCCATTCCAACGCGTCGGCGCGCCTTTCTCATCATCGGCGCGCTTCTTGCGCTCTCGCTCGCAAGTCTTGCGCTCGCCCTGAGTATCGGCAGCGTCACGATCCCGCTCGCCGATATCGTTTCCGCGTTGTTCGGGGAAGCCGGCGATACTTCGTCCGAAGTCGTCCGTAGCCTGCGCCTACCGCGCGCGCTGGCCGGTTTCGCCTGCGGCGGCCTTCTGGCGATCGCGGGCGCGCTCTTGCAAGTTCTGCTTCGCAACCCGCTGGCCGACCCCTACATTCTTGGTATTTCCGGCGGCGCGGGGATCGGCGCGATGTTTACCATCCTTTTCGGCTTGGGCGCGGCCTCGGTCAACGCCGGCGCCTTCCTGGGCGCATTCGCCGCGATGCTTCTCGTTTTCGGCTTGGCGCACGGCGACGGAAGCTGGACGCGTACCCGCTTGCTTCTGACGGGGGTCATCGTCGCCGCCGGTTGCGGCGCGGGCGTTGCGCTGATGCTCTCGATCGCGCCGGACAACCGGTTGCGCGGAATGTTGTTTTGGCTGATGGGCGACCTCTCGCAATCGGGCGAGCCTCATCTCGCGCTCGGCGTTCTTGTCGCCATTCTCCTTGTCGCTTTCCCTTTCGCGCGCGAGCTCAATCTTCTGTCGCGCGGCGAGGACATCGCGCGAACGCTCGGCGTTCGGGTCGCCTTCCTGCGACGCGGCGTCTATTTCACCGCGTCGCTGGCCACGGCCACCGCAGTGACGCTCGCGGGATCCATCGGTTTTATCGGCCTGATCGTCCCACACTTGGTCCGGCTCGCATCGGGAAACGACCAACGCATATTGCTCCCGGCTTCCGCGCTCGCCGGCGGATCCCTTTTGTTGATCGCCGATACGCTCGCGCGCGCCGTCATCGCCCCAAGGCAACTTCCGGTCGGCGTACTGACGGCATTGATCGGAGTTCCGGTCTTTCTCTTCTTGCTCGCCCGGGACTCGCGTCCCAAACACTGAAAATGAGCGAAACTCCGTTGCTCGAAGCACGAAAACTCGCCGTCGAAATCGGAGGCCATTCGATTTGCCGGGATTTCGATTTCTCTCTTTATCCAGGAGATCGCCTCGGAATTCTCGGTTGCAACGGCGCGGGGAAATCCACATTGCTTTCCGTTCTCGCCGGTCTGCGCTTGCCGCAAGCCGGCGAAGTCCTGATCGACGGTAAGCGATACGATACTCTCGGCCCGCGAAAAAGCGCGCGGATCCGCGGCTGGCTCCCGCAAATCCACGGCGACGCTTTCACGGCGACGGTGCTCGAAACTGCCCTGATTGGTCGCCACCCCCACCTCGGCCGCTGGGACTGGGAAAGCGAAGAGGACATACGAATCGCCCGCGACGCGCTGACCGCCGTCGGCCTTGCCGGGATCGAGCAGCGCGATATCCAGTCGCTTTCGGGCGGAGAGCGCCAGCGGCTCGCAATCGCCGCGATGCTCGCGCAGTCGCCGTGTCTCTTCCTGCTCGACGAACCGATCGCCTATCTCGACCTCAAGCACCAAATCGCCATGCTTGACCTTTTCTCCAAGGCTGCGCGCGAGAACGGAGCAGCCCTTGTCATGGTGCTGCACGAACCCGGAATGGCCTGGCGCTATTGCAGCCGTGTGCTGATGATCCACGGAGATGGGACGACCACGCAGGGAAGCGCCCGCGAAATGCTGACCGCCGATCGCCTCTCCTCGCTCTACAGCTATCCGCTGGAGCTTCTCGAAAACCGCGGGCGAGTCGGGTTCATCCCGAAATAATTTTTCCGATCTTTTTTGACAAAGGCCGAAACAATGTTTCAATCCACACCCGTAACCTGAAGGTGGTTTGCGCAGGAGGGTTCGCGAACCGCCTCTCCCGCGCCTCCCCTCAAAGGGGATGTTTTCAACCTGAGAGTATTTTTGATGAGCGTTTCCGAAAAACCCCAAGCTCCCGAAAAGATCGCCGGGAACGGTCCCGACGACGCAAACGGCCCGGAGGAGCAACACGCCAGGAGGATGTCCCGAAAAAAAGATTTCGTCGAAAAAGCCATCGCCGCGGCGCGGGAAGAACGCGGAATTCTACTCGTCAACACGGGGAACGGAAAAGGAAAATCGTCGGCGGCTTTTGGTATCATTGCGCGCGCGCTCGGCCAGGGGATGAAGGCCGCGATCGTCCAGTTCGTCAAAGGGCGCGCGGATACCGGGGAAGCTGCTTTTTTCCGGGATGTTCAAAAAACGCTTCCTGATAAATTATTTTGGCACATAACAGGAGAAGGCTATACTTGGAAAATCCAGGATACCTCGCGTGAAGCAGCCGCGGCGCGCGGCGCATGGGATCTGGCTCGCGGCTATCTCTCCAACCCCGGATTCGGATTGGTCGTTCTCGACGAGATGACCTACGCGTTCAAATTCCGGTGGCTCGATCTTTCCGAAGTACTCGAAGCGATTGGACGCCGCCCGCCGATGCAGCACGTCGTCATTACCGGGCGCGCCGCGCCACGCGATCTCATTGCGGCGGCCGACACAGTCACCGACATGGTCTCGGTCAAGCATGCTTTCCAGGCGGGCGTAAAGGCGATGCCAGGAATCGACTGGTAGGAGACGAGCGTGCCGTCCTGTCCCGCGTTTTTCGTCGCCGCTCCGGCATCCGGCCAAGGGAAAACGACCGTCGTTGCCGCGCTGGCCTGCTTGCACACCCGATCCGGCCGACGCGTCAGCGTCTTCAAATGCGGGCCGGATTTTCTCGATCCGCAGATTCACGCCGTCGCAAGCGGCCGCCCATGCCAGAACATCGACGCGTGGATGTGCGGCGACGCGGATTTTACTTGGCGCCTTGCCGAAGCGGCGCGCGTGTCCGACCTGATTCTCATCGAGGGGGTCATGGGCCTCTTCGACGGCTCGCCGCCGGCATCTGAACTCGCGGCCCGGCTCGGTATCCCGATACTTGCCGTTATCGACGCTTTTGGCATGTCCGCCGGGTTCGGCGCGATCGCCTACGGCCTCAAGAACTACCGGCCAGGAACTCCAGTCGCCGCCGCCTTCGCGAACCGGCTCGGTAGTTCCTGGCACGCGGAACTCGTCGAAAAAAGCCTTCCGCCCGACATCGCCTGGTATGGCTACCTTCCGCGCGACATCGACGGCGCGATGCCCGAACGCCATCTCGGATTGTTGCCTGCGGCCGAAATCGACGACCTCGTCGATCGCATCAACCGCATGGCCACCCACCTCGCGTCGACGGATGCCGCGAAACTGCCGCCAGCGGTGAGCTTTGCCGACGCAAAAGCGCCCGAGATACCACCCCTGTTGCAAGGCAAGACGATCAGTGTTGCGCGTGACGCCGCGTTCTGTTTCCTCTATCCAGCCAACATCGACTGCCTTGAGCGGCTCGGCGCGTCGCTAAATTATTTCTCGCCGCTTTCCGACTCCGGAATACCGTCTTGCGACGCGCTCTGGTTTCCGGGTGGTTACCCGGAGCTTTACGCCGCAACGCTCGCGGCGAATCGAAATTTCCAACGAGGCATCCGCCGGCATGTCGAGGCTGGAGGCCCGCTACTCGCCGAATGTGGCGGAATGATGGCGCTTTTCGAATCGATGATACTCGCCGACGGTCAAAAATTTGCCATGGCCGGTCTCTTGCCCGGGCAAGTCGCCATGGGGAAAAAACTTTTCGGCCTCGGAATGCAGGAAGCTCGCTTTCCGGAAGGCACACTACGCGGACACGCTTTTCACTACTCGAAGGCAGAGACTCCCCTTGAACCGCTCACCATCTCGAAGCATCCCGACGGGGGCCGGGGAGAAGCGATTTACCGCCGCAACCGCATGACGGCAAGCTACATGCACCTCTATTTTCCATCGAATCCGAAAGCCGTTGCTCGGCTTTTCCTGCGCGACTCCATTTCCATAGGGTAAAGCTACCCGGACGCGTGGCGCGGGCTCCTCGATCGAGCCGCCGGAGCGCGCGTCTGCGAGCGGGCCTGCATACCCTAAGACCTGTTTTTCGCGGATCGTCCTCGATGGGCGTGTATTCCCGCCCGCCATCCCAAAATCAAACAAAACGCTCGATATTTTCATCTAAAACACACTCTGGTTGGAAACCTCTTCTTCGGGGGAATAATCACGCATGGGAGGCGGGTTCCCCTTCAATGCGGTTTCGCTTAGGTTAGGGTGTGGATTGAAACATACGCACTGTTGCTTTTTCTTAAAACGCAATGTGTAACTCTGGCATGGCACTCGCAAAGTCATCGATTCCCTGGAGAGACGGACGAGTAAAGTGGTCTGCTGGCAGGCGGACACGGGGGTTTCGGACTATGCTCTTTCGGGCGAAACAATACAGGAATTCTCTCCGAGGAGAGAAGACTCCCACCCAGGGATGCTTTTCGGTGTGCGATTTCTTTTCCCTGCGAGATGCCGGGGGGCTACCTTTGCCTGCCAAAGGAGACGGGAGTTTTAGCGGAGATAAGGGTTTGGCCGACAAGGCTTGACGAGAGGTTCCCCGACAGGTCCCACGGAAAGTATACGCGCGCGAGGCCAATCCGCGTGGTGCCTTGTGGGAGGGTGTGAGGGGATAATCAGGGCGCTTCGAAAAGACGGTTGATCTGTTCGAGGTCCGCCTCGCCGAGCGCTCCGACCGAGGCTTTGAGTTTAAGCTGGGCCAAGAGCGCGTCGAAGCTGAGTTTGTTGAGGTCGCGCCGGGTCATATATACCTGATTTTCGGCATTGAGCACATCGATATTGATTCGCACGCCGATTTCGTAGGCCAACTTGTTCGATTCCAACGCCCGTGCGCTCGAGAGCAGCGCCGCCTGAAGCGCCCGCACTTGCGCCACCCCGTTGACGACGCCGAGAAAGGATTGGCGGGCGTCGAGTTCCGCAGCGCGCCTCGCAGCTTCGAGCGCGGCGTTCGAGGCCGCGCGCGCGGCGAAGGCCTCGCGCGTTTTCGAGCTGACGTACCCTCCCTGAAAAATCGGAATATTGATCTGTACGCCGATGTTTCCGATCTCCGACTGCAGGAGGTTGCTCGCCGAAATCCCGGCATAGGAACGCGCGCGCCCGTAGTTTCCGACGAGGTCGAGCGTCGGGTAGTGCCCGGCCCGGATGCGCTCGACTTCTCTGTCGGCCGCTTCATAAGCCGCCTGTAACGCCTGCACGTGATAGCTGTCCGTCCGGG
>JAIRZC010000240.1 GCA_031267455.1 Accumulibacter sp.
CGGAAAATGAGGTCGGGGCATTCGGGCAACGCGAAAGACGGGTGAAACATTCCGTTGTCGAAGGCAAGACAAACGCGCGCGCCCGCGTCGAGTACATCGATGAGGAAGGTTTTTCCTTCGAGCGTTTCGAGGTCTTCCCTCGGAACGACGCCTATTCGAAGGGCTGTGTTTATCGCCGCCGATAACGCGACGGCGCACGGCCATTGTGGAAAGCGTGAGGCCATCGCCGGAATGAAACCGGGCAGCCTGAAACTGGAAATCGAAAAAAAACCAAATCCGGGCATGTGTGTATATCCTTGTACTGAAAATCAAGCGGAATCGATCGAAGGGCGACGAACGGACGCGATGCCGGGTTCTCCGTACCAATAGCCATTGACCATGCCTTCGCCAGCCCAGTCGCTTCCCTGCGCCGGGATGGTTTCGCCGCGCCGGGCCAAATCGAAGGCCGTGACGATTTCATGCATACGCTCCGGCTGCGGACTCAGGCGGATGATTTCGATGCCGATTCTCCGCATTTCGGGAATCGCGCAGAGCAGGTTGCAGGTCTGCGCCGACATCGTCTGGACGCCGTTGATCGCGAGGAAGGGTTGTCCCTCCTTCGTTTTCAGGGTCATCGCCTCGCGGTGTTCGATGCATTTGAACCGACAGTCGTCCTTGTTCAGTCCGTAGCGCCGCGCAGTAAAGCAACGCGCCGAAAACGCCAGCGGCAATTTACCATAAACGAAGACTTCCGTTTCGATTCCGGGACCCTTCTGTGTGTGTATTGCCTCGACCAACCCTCGGTCTGCCTCCAGCGGGGGTAGCCAACGGCGCATGCCATAGCGTCGGAAAGTTTCCAGCGCCGACGGATTGTAGATATTGAGATGCGGGCCGGCGACGAAAGGTCGACCGGCGGCAAGCCTGACCGCGCCGAGGTCATTGGCTTCGACCGTGCAGCCTGTCTCGCCGATCATGCGGCGCATGAAGTCCAGATCACTTTCAGATTCAAGCAGCGCTTGAGTCGAGACGACGATTTCCTTGCCCGAAGCGTTGATCTCGCGCGCCAGCGCGACCCAATCCGCGACGCGCAGTTGTCGACGGCGCGAGCAGACGACCTCGCCGATGTAAACGATATCAATCGCTTCGATCCGGGCCATTTCCGCATAAAAAGCGAAAACATCCTCCTTCGGCCAAAAATAGAGTAAGGGTCCGAGCGCGAGCTTCATTCAAACTCTTCTCCGTTCGAAAACTTTCCAATAATCGAGCGCGGGGCGGGAATTCGATTTCATGCGCGGTATCGCATCCTGCCAAAAGCGGATCGAAACGTTCTCATCGCCATGGGCGATCATAAGCGCCGAGCGTTGTCTGCGAGCCTTCCGAAACCTTGGAAAGGCCGGCTGTCCACGCCGGGTCGATGCGGAAAGCGTCAGCGTTGCGCTCTGTTGCGTCGAGCGCGGCGCGCATGATCCGTGTGACTTGGGCGACATAGGCCGGACTGCGCTGGCGGCCTTCGATCTTGACCGCCGAGACGCCGATCCTTGCAATATCCCGCAGGATTTCCAGCACATTCAGACTCGTCGGTTCTTCGAAAGCGTAATAGGTTTCGCCCTCGACCTCGAAGCGCCCCTTGCAGAGAGTCGGATAGCCCGCGTGTTCATCGTCGGCGCAATGATCGATCAAAATTCCGTTGAGCCGTGTCGACATCCGACCGGGCGATTTTTCCCATTTCACGAATCGCGCGGGCGAACACGCGCCGGCGGTATTCGGCGATTCGCCGGTTGCGTATGACGACAGCAAGCAACGCCCTTCGTTCATTACGCAAAGACTGCCGAAACCGAAGACCTCGATTTCGACTGGAGTGTTCCGGATGATGAGCGCGACCTGGTCGAGCGTCAGCACACGGGGCAGGACGACGCGCTTGATCCCGAATTCTCGATGCATGAAATTGATCGCTTCATAATTTGTCGCCGACCCCTGGACGGAGAGATGAAGGGCGAGTTCCGGGAAACTTCGGCTCGCATAGTCCAATAAGCCGACATCGGCCAGCAGGACGGCGTCGATCTTCAAGCATGCCGCGGCATCGATGGCGTTCCGCCAGGCATCCTCGCGCCCCGGATGCGGAAAAGTGTTGACGGCCATCAGGACGCGCCGACCGCGCGCGCGCGCGTATTCGATGCCGTCGGCCATCGATTTTTCCGTGAAGTTGAGTCCGGCGAAATTGCGGGCGTTGGTCTCATTCCTGAAGCCGAAATAGACAGCGTCCGCGCCGTTGTCGATCGCCGCTTTCAGTGCGGGCAGGGTTCCCGCGGGACAAACGAGTTCGGGAATGCCGGGTCGCTTCATGGAAAACTTTATTTCGGTTGGAAAACAAAAAATTCTTTCAGCTCACCTGTTCGCCAGACCGATCCGCGGGTCTATTTCGCAATGACGCCGCGCAAAGGGAGATTGGCACCCCCTTTACGGGGGATGATCACGCGCGGAAGGCTCGCAGCTTCTTCCGCGCGCTACCGTTCAGGTCAAGGCGTGGATTAAAACATATAATCGCCAGTACTTGAAAAAGCAAGTATAACCGCGCGCGTCGACTGCGAGTCTCTCCCTTTTTTTCTGCCCCATGGAAGTCCGACAGATTCCCGGAACAGCCCTTAATTTTTTGGACCGGATCCATAGAACAGGAGAAGGCCAAAAACGGGAATACACCCCGTATATAATGGGATGTGTTCCGCTATTGCCATGACCATCGCGCATCCCATTCCTTCCGTTCAAACGCCGAACCGCCGCGAGGGTGCGTTTTTGTGGCTGGTCGTTGCCGTGTCGCTGATTCATTCATTTTTCATTGCGCGCGACCGTCTGACCTGGGGCTTCGAAGTTTTCTGGGTCGCGCTGGCCCTGCCCGGCCTGGCTTGCTGTCAAAAACGCCTGCCCCTGTCGCGCCTCCTTTGCTGGCTGCTGGCGATTCATGCCTTGGTGCTGATCCACGGTGGCGCCTACACCTACGCGGAAACGCCGCTGGGTTTTTATTTGCGGGACGCCTTCAGCTTTTCCCGAAATCCCTGGGATCGCGTAGGCCATTTCGTCCAGGGTTTTGAACCGGCAATCCTGTCGCGAGAACTCCTCTTGCGCTTTACACCGCTGAAACGCGGCAATCTCCTGATTTATATCATCCTTTCAATCTGTCTTGCCTTTTCGGCTTCTTTTGAGTTACTCGAATGGGGAGTCGCGATCGTCTTTGGTGAAGACGCCGAGGCTTTTCTCGCCGTGCAGGGAGACGTTTGGGACACGCAGTGGGATATGTTTCTTTGCCTCGCCGGCGCATCGATGTCGCTACTCGTTCTCGCGCGCGCGCACGACCGGCAGTTGGGTTTGCGGAAATGAATTTTCCGGAGGAAAATACGGCGGTCGTTGGCGCTGAAATGAAAGTCCAGAGCAGGGTCGTCTACGCCCCTATGCCCGCGCGGGGCCTGTGGGTTTCTTGGCATCAGCATTTTCGCCCATGAAAATCGCAAATTCGGTTCCTTTTCCTCGCGGCGATACCCTCTTTGGGACTTGCGTGGCGTGAGTTTTGCGCCGCGAATGATTTGCAATGAAGCCACTCCGTTCGTAAAAAACGCGCGGCGTGATTTTCACTGCGCGATGAAATTGATTTCGCTTATAATTCTCGCATGAGCGGGCATTTCGATTTCCACGGGCACACGCATCATCACTCGGACCATCCTTCAGCGCATCATGCGCGCGAGCATACGGACCACCCCGCGCGCGGGTACTCGACGCCGGAAAGCGGAAATCGTCTGATGTGGGCGCTTTTGGCAACACTCGGCTTTGCCGTGATCGAAGTATTTTCGGGGATTTTCTCCGGTTCTCTGGCGCTACTCGGCGACGCCGGGCATATGGCGACCGACGGCGCCTCTCTCGCGATGGCGGCGCTCGCCGCAAAAATTTCGAAACGCCCGCCTTCCAGGAACCACACTTTCGGCTTGGGCCGCGTCGAAACGCTCGCGGCCCTGCTGAATGTCATCTTCATGATCGGAATCATCGCATTCCTCTCGGTAGCGGCCGTTCGGCGGTTTTTCGTCCCGCAGGAGATACATGGCGGAACCGTGACGGTTGTCGCTGTCACAGGAATGTTCATCAACATTCTCGTCGGCTGGCTGTTGATCCATGGCGAGCAGACTTTGAATACACGCGGCGCGCTGCTCCACGTGATCGGCGATCTCCTCGGTTCGCTGGCGGCGCTCGTCGCGGGAATCGTGATCGTATGGACCGGGTGGACGCCGATCGATCCGATTCTTTCGCTCCTGATCTGCGCGCTCGTCCTGCTTTCAAGCGGCCACCTTTTGCGCGATGTCGTGCATACCCTGCTCGAAGGTGTTCCGCCGCATCTTTCCGTCGAGCGGATAGGCCGCGACCTGGCAAGCATCCCGGGAATAACCTCGGTACATGATCTGCATATCTGGATGCTTTCGTCGAACCGGGTCGCGCTTTCGGCACACCTCGTCGTTGATTCACTTAAGGCATGGCAAAGTATCCTGGATGAAACGCAGGGCCTGCTTCTCGATCGAGGCATCGCGCATGTGACGCTCCAGCCCGAGACGAACACGCGCACCATCCATTGGCGGAAAAGTCTGCGGACGGCGGCACGGACGAGGGATGTTGTGGATCGCGTGGAGAATCCGTGAGGGCTGTCCTCCAGCGCGTCTCGTCGGCGCATGTCGAGACCGGGGGGCGGATCGTTGGGCGGATCGGGAATGGCCTCTTGGTACTTGTCGGTTTTGAAGACCTCGACAGCGAGGGCGATCTTTCCTGGATGTCTTCGAAGCTGCTCAGACTGAGGATTTTCCCCGACGCATCGGGCGTCATGAACCGGAGCGTCCTCGATGTTCGCGGCGAAATCCTCCTCGTGAGCCAGTTCACGCTTTTTGCTTCGGTCAAAAAGGGAAACAGGCCGTCCTGGAACCGCGCATCCACTCCCGATGTTTCGCGCCCGCTGTTCGAGAGTTTCGTTCGACGGGTGGAATCCGATTTCGGCGCTCCGGTCCCATCGGGCATTTTTGGCGCCGACATGCGCGTCCATCTGATCAACGATGGACCGGTAACGCTCTGCGTCGATTCGAAAAAGCCGGGATAGGCAAAGCGCCGGCGTTTCACCGGTGGCGCCTGGCCGGTCCGCTACGTGCCTTTGCGTCGCGAGCGATTCATGAGAACCAAGCGCGCGAAGGACGCAAAATCCACGAAAACGCGCCTCCCTCGGGACGGGCGGATGAATGGGCCAAATGGGCGAAAGGCGACGAAATTTTTGCCTTGTCCCGCCAGTGCTGGCTATAATACTCAGGTTATCGCCGTGTGCCGCCGAACTCACGCTCAGGATGCGGTTCGCCGCTTGATTCCAAAAATAAAAAGCATGCGGGGATGAAACGATTTTTGTTTGAAGAACCCTGGTCTTTATGTGCCAGACAGTAACGTCGCGGGGGGTCGAATTCGTTTCCCGTGTTTTTTAACATCAAATAAGGAGTAGGTTTCAAATGTCGCTACCTTTTCCGATTCTTACCGCCGATGAAGCGGCGGACCTCATCCAGAATGGACAAACGATCGGGGTCGGCGGTTTTACCGCCGCCGCTTCTCCCAAGGCTGTAACGCCCGCTCTGGCGAACAAGGCGAAACGAGAACACGAGGCCGGACGGCCGTTCAAAGTGGGAATCATGTCAGGCGCCTCTACAGGCAAGTCGTGCGACGGCGCCCTGGCCGAAGCGGAAGCCATCAGCTTCCGTACTCCCTATCAGGGCAACCCCACTCTCCGCAAGCTGTTCAACGAAGGCAAGGTCAATTACTTCGACATGCACCTATCCCTGACGCCGCAGGCCGCGCGCTACGGTTTCTTCGGCAAGATGAACTGGGCGATCGTCGAAGCCTGCGACATCACAACCGGCGGTGGGATCGTCCTGACATCCGCGGTTGGGAACGCCTACACGTACTTGAAGCTTGCGGAAAAAGTCATCATCGAACTGAATGCGGCCCAGTCGAAGAATCTGCTCGGAATGCACGATATCTACGAGCCGTGCGATCCGCCTTTCCGTCGTGAAATCCCGATCTACAGCGTTTCCGACCGCATCGGATCGCCAATCTGCGTCGTCGACCCGGCCAAGATCGCCGGCATCGTCCTGACGGACAAGCCCGACGAAGTCGCGCCCTTCGAGCCGCCGACACCGGAAACGGATCAGATCGGCCAGAATGTCGCGGATTTTTTCGCGGCCGAAATCAAAGTCGGACGCATCCCGTCGAGTTTCCTTCCGTTGCAGTCGGGCGTCGGCAACATCGCCAATGCGGTAATCGGCGCCCTGGGACGCAGCAAAGACATTCCCGCTTTCGAAATGTACACCGAAGTGTTGCAGGACTCGGTGCTTGCGCTGGTCGAAAGCGGTCGTTGCACCTTCGGTTCGACATGCTCGCTGACGATCAGTCAGGACATGATGAAGAAACTCGTCGCCGACCTTGGCTTCTACAGGAAACACCTGTTGCTTCGTCCGCAGGAAATTTCGAACAATCCCGAAGTCGCGCGTCGCCTCGGCATCATTTCGATGAACACGGCGATCGAATTCGACTTGGCGGGTAGTGTCAATTCGACGCACATCATGGGCAAAACAATGATGAACGGGATCGGCGGTTCGGGCGACTTTACGCGCGCCGCTTACATCTCGGTTTTTTCGTGCCCGTCGGTTGCCAAGGGTGGAAAAATTTCCGCGGTCGTTCCAGTTGCGGCGCACCAGGATCACAGCGAACACTCGGTGCAGGTCCTCGTAACCGAGCAAGGCGTCGCCGACCTGCGCGGAAAGGATGCGATGCAGCGCGCCAAGATCATCATCGATAACTGCGTCCACCCTGATTACAAGGAATTGATGCGCGTCTACCTGAAGCATGTCAAGACC
>JAIRZC010000261.1 GCA_031267455.1 Accumulibacter sp.
TATCGGCGCGCGTCGTCGTTTCCGGCGGACGGGGGCTTGGCAGCGCGGAGAATTATCGCCGGCTGCTCGGCCCCCTGGCTGACCGCCTTGGCGCGGCGCTTGGCGCGACACGCGCGGCCGTCGACGACGGTTTCGCTTCGAGCGACATGCAAGTCGGGCAGACAGGGAAAATCGTCGCGCCCCGCCTTTATGTCGCCGTGGGAATCTCCGGCGCGATCCAGCACCTCGTCGGCATGAAAGACAGCCGGTTCATCGTCGCGATCAACAAGGATGCTGAGGCGCCGATTTTTCAGGTCGCGGATTGCGGTCTCGTCGCCGATGCGTTCGAAGCGGTTCCCGAATTGACCGAGGCGCTGCGCCGAGGCTGAGAAATTCCATCCCCAAATCGCCGGCATCCTTTTTGTTTTACCGCACTTGGAAAAGAACGCGGCGTTTACATTGCGTTGGAATAATTCGGCCCATCGCCGCCTTGCGGCGGCCCCCATACGATGTTTTGCGCCGGATCCTTGATATCGCAGGTCTTGCAGTGCAGGCAGTTTTGCGCGTTGATCCGAAGGCGCGTCTGTCCATCCTCGTCGCGAACGACTTCGAAAACGCCGGCGGGACAATAGCGCAGTTCGGGCGCGTCGTACAGCGCAAGGCTGATCCGGGCGAATGCGGAGGCTTCCTTGAGTTTCAGCGGAACGGGTTGATTTTCATCGTATCGGATATTCGCGAGATATACGGAGGATGCGCGGTCGAAGGAAATCCGTCCGTCCGGTTTCGGATAATCGATCGCTTCGCGGCACGAGGCGCGGTCGATGCGCGCGTAATCGTCCGATTCGCAAGACAACGTCCAGGGCGCTTTCCCGCGCGCGATGATCTGGTCGATGCCGAAAAGCAGCCCTCCGATGTAAAGTCCCTTTCCCATCAAGGGCTTGAAATTTCGTGTCATATAAAGTTCGTCGAAAAGCCGGCTTTTTCGGAAATTTTCCGGATAATCCGCCAACTCGTCGTGCCCGCGTCTTGCGGCGACGGCTTCGAAAGCGGCGTCGGCGGCGAGGATTCCGGATTGGATCGCCGCATGGATGCCTTTGATGCGTGCGGCGTTCAGAAAACCCGCGTCATCGCCAATCAGCGCGCCGCCGGGGAAAACGAGCTTCGGCAGCGATTGCAGGCCGCCTTCGGCGATTGTCCGCGCGCCATAGGCGATGCGCCGACCGCCCGAAAGAAAGCGCTTTATTTCGGGGTGCGTTTTGAAACGCTGGAATTCTTCAAAGGGCGCGAGATGAGGGTTCGCGTAGTCGAGGCCGACGATGAATCCGGTGGAAACGAGGCCGTTTGCCATGTGATACAGGAAGCCGCCGCCAAAGGTTTTTGTGTCGAGCGGCCAGCCGCAGGTGTGCAGGACGAGGCCGGGACGATGTTTTTCGAGAGGTATCTCCCACAATTCCTTGATCCCGAGACTATGGCGCTGCGGCGCGGCTCCCCCACGCAGGAGGAATCGGTCTTCCAGGCGTTTGGCGAGATGGCCGCGGCATCCCTCGGCAAAAAGGGTGTAGCGCGCGCGCAATTCCACGCCGGGTTGATGGTTCGGACCGGGCAGATGGTTCTTCAACAATCCCATGTCACCCGTGGCGACGCCGACGACAGGCGAATCGGGCGCGTTTTCGTCGAAAAGTATTTCCGCGCCGCAAAACCCTGGGTAGATTTCAACGCCGATTTTCTCCGCATGGTGTCCGATTCGGCGGCACAGGTCGGCAAGGCTCACGACGAGGTTCCCGTCGTTTTTAAGGCAGGCGGGCAGAAGGCTTTCGGGAATCCGGTGTCCCGAAGCGGCGGAGAAGAAAAGGAAGCGGTTCTCCGTCACAGGCGTTCCAAGCGGCGTATCCGTCCAGTCGGCGGGAAGAAGTTCCTCCGGGATTGCGCGTGGGTCCAGGATGGCGCCCGAAATGCTGTGCGCGCCGATTTCCGCGCCTTTTTCGATCAGACAAACGCTCGCCGCGACGCCGCGCGCGATTGCGCGCTGCCGAAAACGGATCGCCGCCGCAAGGCCGGCGGGACCGCCGCCGACGACGAGCAAATCGTAATCGAGCGATTCGCGCCGCATTTCATCGATCCGGGAAGGAAGGGCAGGGCGGCTGTTCGGGTTCCATGACCTTTCGGATTCTACACGTGGGAATTTATCCTGTTCATCGTTTTCGGGGATGAAATTCCCGTGTACATCGAAGTTTCAGGCGTTTGTGTGTGAAAAATGTATAGTTTTGAAACTAATTCGGCGCGGCGCGCCCTCCTTGTCCGATTGAGAATGGTCGATTTCTCCTTTTTTATACGACGATACCCAACAGCCGGAATCGCAAAGGCGTGGGTGGTGTAGAAATGGAATCATGCGCCGGAAGCTGCGTATAATTCCGTTCAAATCGTTGGCGCAAGGGCCGTGGGCCACGTCCAAGCGGCGGGGTGGTTCGGGTACGAGAAGCCGATGGTTTGGAAAGAAATAATCCGCGCACAACAAACGGAGCTATTGAATGGCAAGAACGGTCAAATGCGTCAAGCTCGGACACGAAGCCGAAGGACTTGGCTTCCCGCCTTATCCCGGCGAACTCGGAAAGCGCATTTTCGAAAATGTCTCGAAAGAAGCCTGGGAGCAATGGGTCCGGCTACAAACCATGATCATCATCGAAATTCGTCTGAATCTCTCCGATCCCCTGCTTCGGAAGTACCTCGCCGAGCAGGTCGAAGAATAATTTTTCGGCGTGGATTGT
>JAIRZC010000272.1 GCA_031267455.1 Accumulibacter sp.
AAACGGCGGCGCGCCCTTTTTTTCAGTTGCTTTTTTACATCGGCGGAATCAGGCATTCATACATCCGAAAATCAAACCATTCACTCCGGGTGCCGCATCACTCGCAGTACCGACGCGACCGTAAAAAACGACCCGAAAACAAGAATTCTATCATTCTCCCCCGCCAGTCCGATAGCCCGGGAAAAAGCATTCTCCGGCGAGTCGGCGTAAAGGATATTTCCGCCGGTGGCCTCCAAAAAACCCACAAGGACGCTCGCCGGCGCGCCGCGCGGGACTTCAAGCGAAACCGGAAGCCAAACGTCGACCTCTTTTGAAAGCGCGCCCAGTACGCCAGCGATATCCTTGTCTTTGAGCATGCCGACAACCGCGAAGGTTTTTTTAAAATGCCCCATATTCTGGAGGTTTTCTGCCAGAACCGATGCCGCCTGCGGGTTGTGCGCAACATCGAGTACGATTTCGGGACGTCCCGGAAAAACTTGGAAACGCCCCAGGAGTTCGATTTCGCTCAATCCCCGGAAAACCCCGGCTACGGAAACCGGCAAGCGGTTTTCCAACGATACGGTCGCCGCCAGTGCTGCCGAAGCATTGCCCAACTGGCATCTACCCCGCAGCGCGGGGTA
Organism: Accumulibacter sp.; assembly: GCA_031267455.1. Taxonomy (GTDB): domain Bacteria; phylum Pseudomonadota; class Gammaproteobacteria; order Burkholderiales; family Rhodocyclaceae; genus Propionivibrio. Next base: position 621 of record JAIRZC010000272.1, read on the forward strand.
GCCGAGTCCGCGCCGATGGAGGGTAAAATCTCCCGGGCGCCAAACATCACGCCACCAGAAATCCCAATGCCCGGTTTTTTCCAGATAACCGAAATCCCGCCCGATCAACCGCAATCCTACGCCGAGATCAAAAGCCCGGCCGAGCAAAGCGCGCGGCGGTTCGGCATCCGCGCAGATCGCCGGTTTCCCCGCGCGAAAAATCCCGGCTTTTTCGAACGCAACCGACTCCCGCGTCGTTCCGAGCCAGTCGGCATGATCGAGCGCGATCCCCGTCACGATCGCCGCATCGGAATCGTAGATGTTCACCGCGTCGAGTCGACCGCCCAGGCCCACCTCGAGAACGATGACATCTACTCGCGCCCCGGAAAAAATCTCCCAGGCCGCGAGCGTGCCAAACTCGAAGTAGGTCAGGAAAACATCTCCTGCGTTTTTTCTCGCTTTTTCGACACGGGCAAAAGCGCGGCACAGCGCCGTGTCGTCGACGCGACGGCGGGCAACGCGTATCCGATCGTTATAGGCGATCAAATGGGGTGAAGTGTAGCAACCGACACGATATCCGGAAAACGAATAGATCGCTTCGAGATACGCGCAGGTCGATCCTTTCCCGTTCGTTCCTCCGACGACGATCAACGGGCAAAAATGCCTTTGTTTCAATTCGTCCCGAACGCGTGAAACACGGTCGAGCCCCAGTTCGATCCCGCCCTGGCCTTGGGGGTGAAAGCCTTCGATATACGCCAGCCAGCGCGACAGGGATTTCATATAGACGTCAAGACGCTAAGAAACGCCGCTGGAAGCGAAAGTCAAGCGGGGCGCCCGGCAGCGTCGATCCCTTCGCGCAATTCGGCGACGAGCGCCCGGACACGCGAAACGACTTCATCGGGTTTCGAACGCTCAATCTCTTCGATAATCCGGCTTCCGACGATGACGGCATCCGCCGTCATCGCAACGGCCTTTGCCGTCGCCGCGTCGCGGATACCAAAACCGACGCCGACCGGAAGACCTGTCGCCGAACGTATCTCCAGAATCCGCTCGGCGAGCGCTTCAATGTCGGGCACACCCGACCCGGTCACTCCCTTGAGCGAAACGTAATACACGTAACCGCTCGCCTGAGTGGCTACGCGTGCAACACGGTCCGGCGACGAAGTCGGCGCTAAAAGAAAGATAAGATCAATCGCGTTAGCTCTTAAACACTCGGCGAATTTTTCGCACTCCTCGGGCGGATAGTCAACGACGAGAACACCATCGACACCGGTTTTCACCGCTTCAGCGATGAAGGCATCCGTCCCCGTCGACTCGATCGGATTGGCGTATCCCATCAAGACGACGGGAGTATCGCTGTTTTGTTCTCGAAAACCGGCGACCGCCTCGAAAACGCGCCGCAGGTCGACGCCGTTCGCGAGCGCGCGCTCGGAAGCGCGCTGTATCGTCGGACCATCGGCCATCGGGTCGGAAAAAGGAATGCCGAGTTCGATGATGTCCGCGCCCGCATCGACGAGCGCGCGCATCAAGGGAACGGTCAGACTTGGCGAAGGGTCGCCCACGGTGATGAACGGGATCAGCGCTTTTCGCCCTTGCGCTTCGAGGCGCTCAAAGACAGCTTGGATTCTCGACATGGCATACCTCAGAATGAAAGGCCGGATTTTTCGGCGACGGTGTGCATATCCTTGTCGCCGCGTCCAGAAAGGTTGACGAGAAGAATCTTGCCCCGTGGCAGACTCGGCGCGAGCTTCGCGGCGTAGGCCACCGCGTGGCTCGACTCGAGCGCGGGAATGATTCCTTCGATACGGCAAAGCGCGTGAAAGGCTTCGAGCGCCTCCGCATCGTCGATGCTGACATAGTCCGCGCGCCCCGAATCCTTGAGCCAAGCGTGCTCGGGCCCTACGCCGGGATAATCGAGACCGGCGGAAATCGAATGTGTTTCGATGATCTGACCGCCGCCATCCTGCAAAAGATAGGTCCTGTTGCCGTGCAGGACACCAGGACGTCCCGCGGTCAACGAGGCCGCGTGCCGCCCGGTCACGATCCCATCGCCCGCCGCTTCGACGCCGATCAGTTGGACATCATCGCGTGAGATATAGGGATAAAATATCCCCATCGCGTTGGATCCTCCGCCTACGCAAGCGATCACGGCATCCGGCTGCCGCCCGCAGAGTTCTTGCATCTGTTCGATTGATTCCTTGCCGATCACAGCCTGGAAATCGCGCACCATCATCGGGTAGGGGTGCGGCCCCGCGACGGTGCCGATGATGTAGAAGGTATCGGAAACATTCGTCACCCAATCGCGCATGGCTTCGTTCAACGCGTCCTTGAGCGTTTTCGAACCGCTTTCGACCGGGACGACATCGGCGCCGAGCAGTTTCATGCGATAAACGTTGGCCGCCTGGCGGCGGATATCCTCGGAACCCATGTAAACGACGCATTTCATCCCGTAACGCGCGGCCACGGTCGCCGCTGCGACGCCGTGCTGGCCCGCGCCCGTCTCGGCAATGACGCGCGGCTTGCCCATACGACGCGCGAGCATCGCCTGGCCGACGCAGTTGTTGACCTTGTGCGCGCCCGTATGGTTAAGGTCTTCGCGCTTTAAGTAGATCCGCGCGCCGCCCAGCGCGTCCGACCAGCGCTTGGCGTAATAGATCGGACTCGGACGTCCAACGTAGTATTTGAGGTCGTATTCGAGTTCAGCCGCAAAAGCCGGGTCGCGCCGCGCTTCGTCGTAGGCGCCCTTCAATTCGTCGAGCGCGGCAATTAGAGTTTCGGCGACGAAAACACCGCCATAGGGGCCAAAGTGCCCCAAAGCATCGGGAAAATCATAGGGGAGGTTCATGCTTGTCTCCTTCAAGCGGGATTGCCCCGTTTCAAAATCGCCACGCAACCACGTGGATTACGCTTCTCCGAAACTCATGAACAAAATGACATCTGCCAATATACTCGAAACGCTCGGGCGATATCCGATAAATCCCGTTTTATTGCCCAATGGATCGGGGCGACTCCACACTTTCCGCGCAAACGCGTAGCTCGTCGAAAAACGAGCGAGCGATTTATAACGGGACCCGGCGCGGGATAGTCAGGGGGAATCGGCCAAAAACCGCCGCCAGAAGTTTCGGGCAAGCCCCCAGGATGTTTTACGCATGATGCGTCAGTCTACCCTGGATTCTCGATCGTGGATAGCAGCATCCGCCGCGCGAACCGCGTCTACAAATGCGCGGATTTTTTCGGCGTCCTTGATCCCCTTTGCGCTTTCGACGCCTGATGAAACATCCAGCGCCGCCGGACGAATACGGGCAATCGCCATGCCGACATTTCCGGCATCGATCCCACCCGAAAGAATCAACGGCTTCCCGGACATTCTCGGAACCAATGACCAGTCGAAAACCCGACCGCCGCCGCCGCGGGAGTCGACGAGGGCATCAAGAAGGATCGCCTGCGCCGAGGGAAACTCCGCGATGCATGAAGAAAGATCGATCCCAGGCACAACGGAAA
>JAIRZC010000251.1 GCA_031267455.1 Accumulibacter sp.
CCCGTACCCGACCAGGACGACTTGTTTTTCGAGATATTTGCGCTCGATGCTCTTCGGGAGTTCTGCGTAGGGATCGCCGCGTTCCTCGAGTTTTCGCGCGAATTCGCAACGGTCGAGTATCCACTTTTTGAGCGGGGTGACCATCATGAAGAGCAAGGGATTCATCGCGATCGAAATCAGCGAGCCGGCAAGGATCAAATTCATTCCTTCCGGAGTCATGATGCCGAGCGAAATTCCGAGTCCGCCGAGGATGAACGAGAATTCGCCCACCTGCGCGAGGCTGGCCGAAACGGTCAGCGCCGTGTGGAGCGAGTAGCGGAAGAGCAGCACGATCGAAAGCGCCGCGATGGATTTTCCCAGGATGATGATCGAGATGACGGCCATCAAGTGGAAGGGTTGCCTGATCAGGATGCTTGGTTCGAACAGCATTCCGACGGAGACGAAGAAGAGCACCGAAAACGCGTCGCGCAAAGGGAGCGATTCTTCCGCAGCGCGATGGCTGAATTCGGATTCGCGCATTACCATTCCCGCGAAGAAAGCGCCGAGGGCGAACGAGACGTTGAACAATGCTGCCGCGCCGTAGGCGATTCCGATCGCGATTGCGATGACCGACAGCGTAAACAATTCGCGCGATCCAGTCCGGGATATCTGTAGCAGGAGCCAAGGAAGGAAGCGGCGACCGACGACCAGCATCAACGCGATGAAGGCGGCGACCTGCAGAAGGGTTGTCCCAATTTCCTGCCACAGCGGGGCCGATGCGTTCGAAGGGTCGATCGCGGCGGGGGAACCGAGGACGCCGGCGAGCGGCGGGAGCAATACCAGGATGAGAACGGTGGCCAGGTCTTCGACGACGAGCCAGCCGACAGCGATTCGACCATCCATCGTATCGAGCACGCCGAGTGCCTCGAGGGCTTTCAAGAGAACGACGGTACTGGCGCAGGAGAGGGACAGGCCGAAGATCAGGCAATTTCCGATCGGCCAGCCCCACAACAGGGAAATGCAGATGCCGAGAATCGTTGCCAGAGTCATTTGTGCGATTGCGCCAGGGATGGCGATCCGCTTGACCGCAAGCAGATCCTCAAGCGAGAAATGGAGGCCGACGCCGAACATCAGCAACATGACACCGATTTCGGAGAGCTGGGACGCCAATTCCATGTCGGCGACGAAACCGGGTGTGCCCGGCCCAAGGAGGATCCCAGCCAGGAGGTAGCCGACCAGCGCCGGAATCTTGACCCACTCGGCGATGAAACCGAAAATCAGCGCAATGCCGAAAGCTGAGGCAATGGTCGTGATCAGAGAAATATTATGTCCCATTCCGTCTCATTTCATCGTAGGTAATTGGAATATGCGGCTCCGTGATCGGCGCCGGACGCTGAGCAGACGTCAGTCTTCGAATTTCCGGTCGAATCAATCGGTATCCAGTCTATCTTCAATAGGCTCACTTCGGGGGCAGGGGTCGGCCCTTTTTCTGCGCTGCCTTGTGGTCGGTCCCGCAGTCGCGTTTTCCCCGAAAAACAACGTCCAGCATTATCGGGCATTGGCCGCGCTTCGTCCAGAGCCAAACGAAAATTCTAACCCGTAATGTAAGAAACGCGCGTTAAAAAATAGACAAATTCAAGATGTGCAGACTGGCTGAAGTCCAACGCGGTTTCAAGGATGATTGGTGAAAAGGCGCGATTTCGGTGAAGAGTAGCGGCTGTGTTATCATCAATCGTTTGATTTCCCTCGAAATCCCGTGTTTCCTATTGATCTGCATTGCCATTCCACCGCATCAGACGGACTCCTTTCCCCGGTTGCGCTTGTGCGCCGAGCGGCGGAAAAAGGCATCGGAATGCTATCGCTTTGCGACCATGACACGCTCGATGGCCTTTCGGATGCTTCGAAGGCGGCGACCGACGCGGGTATTTGTTTCATCGGCGGCGTCGAGATATCCTCCGAGTGGCTTACCCAGCAGGTTCATATCCTCGGCTACGTTTTCGATTCTGGAGATAAGACGTTGGGTGAAGGGCTCGCCGCCGTCCGCTCCGGGCGGATCGACCGCGCGAGGCGCATGTCGCTCGAACTGGAGAAAGTCGGGATTTCGGGCTGTTTCGAAGGCGCGATGCGCTACGCGGAAAATCCTGAATTGATAAACCGCGCGCATTTCGCGCGCTATATCGTTGAAATCGGAGTCTGCAAAGATATGCGGCGTGTTTTCGACGCCTATATTTCTCCAGGGCGTCCGGGTTATGTGGAAAACCGTTGGATGAGCGTAAAGGACGCGGTGGGTTTGATTCTTGGCGCGGGCGGGATCGCTTCGATCGCGCATCCGGGGCGCTACAGGTTTTCGCGGAGTCAGATGCGTTCGCTTTTCGAGGAATTCAGTCGTTGTGGCGGACAGGCGATTGAAGTCGTTTCGGGCGGTCACAGCGCCGATGAGATCGCGAAATTTTCCCGTGCCGCTGCCGAATATGGTTTCGCGGCATCGTGCGGCTCGGATTTTCACGGCCCCGGTGAGAGTCGAACCGACTTGGGGGATTTTTCGCCGATTCCACCGGATTTGCGGCCGATCTGGGAATTTTTCTGAAGATGGCGCGTTATCTTTCCATCCACCCGGACGATCCGCAGCCGCGCCTGCTTGCGCAGGTCGCCGACGCTTTGCGCGAAGGCGGTGTCATCGCGCTGCCGACGGACTCATGTTACGCGTTCGGCTGTTGCCTGGGTGAAAAAAACTCGATCGAGCGTATCCGCCGTCTGCGCGGCGTTGACGAGCGCCACCATTTGACGCTGATGTGCCGCGACCTTTCCGAAATCGCGCAATTCGCTCACGTTGATAACGCGCAGTATCGCCTGCTTAAGGCGGTGACGCCCGGGAGCTATGTTTTCATCCTGGAAGGGACGAAGGAATTGCCGCGTCGCCTTCTGCATCCCAAGCGCAAAACGATCGGCCTGCGCGTTCCCGACCACCGCGCCGCGCGCGCGATTCTGGATGAACTCGGCGAACCGCTGCTGACATCGACTCTGTTGCTTCCCGGTGACGAATCGCCGCCGACCGAGGGCTGGGAAATTCAGGATCGCCTCGGCGATGCGCTCGACGTGATTCTCGACGGCGGTCATTGCGGGATCGTGCCGACGACGGTCGTCGACCTGACGCGCCAGCCACCGGAGCTTGTCCGCGCCGGGCGAGGTCCATTGATGCCTTTTGGCTTCGATCGATTCGGCTGACGATGAATTTCCAGACATTGCTTCTGCGGGTTTTCATCGAGGCGCCGCCCATCCTTTTCGCGATTACGGCGCACGAAATGGCGCATGCTTTCGCAGCCTGCCGTTTCGGCGACACGACCGCCCTTCGGGCGGGTCGGCTCAGCCTGAATCCGCTTCGCCACATCGATGTCTTCGGAACATTCATTTTGCCCATGGCGCTGCTTTGTATGAATCTTCCGGGTTTCGGCTGGGCAAAACCCGTTCCGGTCGATTTGAGCCGTCTGCGTCGCCCGAAGCAGGCCATGCTCATGGTTGCAGCCGCCGGTCCGGCATCGAACGCGTTGATGGCCCTTGCGTGGACGGGATCGTTCAAGCTGGCCGCCATCCTCCCGTACCGCCTTCCGGCAGCCGCGCTGGAATCAATGGCCGTGACCGGGATCGGAATCAACCTGATGTTGATGACACTCAACCTTTTGCCGCTTCCTCCGCTCGACGGCGGTCGGATCGCCGTGTGCCTGCTTCCCGCGCGGTTTGCGATGAAGCTGGAGCGGATGGAGCCTTTTGGTTTTTTTATCCTGATAGGCTTGCTGTCCTTTGGTTTTCTCGATCGCGTGCTGCTTCCCATGGTAGAGGTTCAGGCCGGTTTCCTTTTCCGAATCTTCAATCTGGAAATTCTTTTTTGAAATGACAACGCATACAGAACGCGTCCTTTCCGGGATGCGCCCGACGGGGAAGCTGCATCTCGGCCATTATCACGGTGTCCTCAAGAACTGGGTCGCCCTTCAGGACGAATACCCCTGCCTTTTTTTTGTCGCCGACTGGCACGCGCTGACGACGCATTACGAGGAAACGCGCGACATCGAGCATTTTACGATAGATATGCTTATCGACTGGCTCGCCGCCGGGATCGACCCCGAGAAAGCGACGCTTTTCATCCAGTCGAAGATCGTGCAGCACGCTGAACTGCATCTTTTGCTTTCGATGATGACGCCGCTGAGCTGGCTCGAGCGCGTTCCGACCTACCGCGACCAGATCGAAAAACTCGCGGGGCGGGACCTTGCGACTTACGGCTTTCTGGGCTATCCGCTTCTGATGAGCGCCGACATCCTGATTTACCGCGCCGACAAGGTTCCAGTCGGAGAAGACCAGATTCCGCACATCGAATTTACGCGCGAACTCGCGCGCCGCTTCAATCATATGTACGGAAGCGAACCCGATTTCGAGGAAAAAGCGAAAGCCGCGGCGAAGAAGATGGGTGGCAGGGCCGCGCGCCGTCTGGAAGAACTGCGCGTCCGCTTTCGACAAGAAGGCGACGCCGCGGCGCTTATCGAGGCGCGAGCAATCCTGCGTGAGGCGGGGAGCCTCTCGCAGACCGATCGGGAACGGCTTGCGGGCTATCTCGAGGGAACGGGGAAGACGATCCTTCCCGAGCCGACCGCTCTTTTGACCGATGCGTCGCGGATGCCGGGGATCGATGGCCAAAAAATGTCGAAATCCTACGGGAACACGATTTCTCTGCGAGAGGACGAGGTCTCGGTCATCCAGAAAATCAGACGCATGCCGACCGATCCGTCGCGCGTGCGGCGGAGCGACGTCGGCGATCCCGAAAAATGCCCGGTCTGGCGACTGCACCTCGTCTATTCTGACGACGCCTGCCGCGAATGGGCGCAAAAAGCCTGCAGGACCGCGGGGATCGGCTGTCTCGAGTGTAAGCAGCCCGTGATTGACGCCATCCTGGCCGAACAGGGACCGATGCGCGAGCGCGCGCGGGCGTATATCGACAAGCCTTCGCGGGTACGGGAAATCATCGAGGAAGGCAACGCGAAAGCGCGCAGACTCGCCGAGGAGTGCATGGAAGATGTGCGTAACGCGATGAGTTTGAATCACGGCTAGGCTGACATGGACGCGATCACGGAAACCCTGGAATCGCCGCCGGACGCGGCGATTCCAACGGACGCTTCCGGCATGAGCGGCGTGGTGTCCGTTCCGCTCGCGCGCGTTTATGGCGAGCCGATGATACAGATGCCGCTCGATCTCTATATCCCGCCGGACGCGATGGCGGTCATGCTGGAGGCCTTTGAAGGTCCGCTCGACCTTTTGCTCTATCTGATCCGCAAGGCCAACGTGAATGTCCTTGACATTCCGATGGCTCCGCTGACCGAGCAGTATATGACATATATCGAGGCGATGCGGTCGCGGAACATTGAACTCGCGGCGGATTATCTTGTCATGGCCGCGATGTTGATCGAGATCAAGTCGAGGATGTTGCTGCCGAAGTCGCAAGCGGCCGAGGGCGAAGAAGCCGAGGACCCGCGCGCCGAACTCGTGCGCCGCCTTGTCGAATACGAACAGATGAAACTTGCCGCCGCGCGCATCGACGACTTGCCGAGGGCCGAGCGTGATTTCGAATGGGTTGAGGTCTGTGTTGAAAAGTCGGCGCAAAAACGTTTGCCCGAAGTTGACCCGGACGATCTGAAAGAGGCCTGGCGGGCCATCCTGCAGCAGGCGAAATTGCACAATCGAAGTCTTCGGCAGCTTAAGGAACTCCGGCAACGCGAAGAGCTTTCGGTGCGCGAGCACATGAGCGTTATCCTGAAATGCCTTCGGGATCGCGGCGGCTTTGTCGAATTTATGCAGATGTTCGATCCGTCACGGGGTGTGCAGATCGTCGTCGTTCATTTTTTGGCGATGCTTGAACTTTCGCGCGAACGCCTGCTCGAAATGACGCAGGAAGAAGCGTTCGCGCCGATTTACGTGAGGTTATCCGATGGACTACCCGAATCCGGGAACTGATTTCCTCCTAGAAGAGGACGTGCGACACGACGAAGAATTTTCGCCGACACCGGCCTTTTCGACCGGTATTCCGATCGAAGCGGGCGAACCCGCTCTTTCGGGATGCCTGGAGACATTTGAAGTCTTGATTGTCGAAGAGGCGGACGGCGCGCTTTCGCCCGCCGAGACGCCGGATAATCCAAGAGAGATAAAACGGGTGCTCGAGGCCGTTCTTTTAAGCGCGCAACGCCCTTTGACTTTGGCCGAACTCAGGAAAGTGTTCGCCAACGGAATCGGCGCGGATACCCTGCGTGTCTTGCTTGATGAGCTGCGAGACGATTATGCGGAGCGGCCGCTGGATATCCTGCAGATTGCGAGCGGCTGGCGCTTCCGGATCAAACCCGAGTTTACGCCCTACATTACACGCCTCGACCCGGAAAAAACGCTGCGTTACTCGCGCGCTGTCCTCGAGACACTCGCGATTATCGCCTATCGCCAGCCGGTTACGCGCGGTGACATCGAGGAAATCCGGGGTGTCAGCGTGTCGACGCAAATTCTTCGGGCGATCGAGGAGAGGGGATGGATCGAAACCGTTGGACATCGGGACAAGCCGGGGCATCCCGCCCTCCTGGCGACGACGGAAAAATTTCTCGACGACCTCGGTCTGCGGAGCTTGAGCGAGCTTCCGCCGCTCGAAACCTTCGATCAGGCGCTGAATCACGAACTGGAGATAGCCAATGCCGGTCCAATCGCGTAAAACTTCCCCACGTCCGCCTGTAGATGGTGCGGGAGGGAAGCCTACTTTCGATGCATCCGCGGGAAGACGTCGTCCCCCGGCGAATCCGACGCGCGGGCCAAAGCGCTCTTTTTTACCCGATACGCCCGAGCCTCTAAACAAACTCCTCGCGATGAGCGGCGCCGGTTCGCGCCGAGAAATGTCCCGTCTCATCGAAGCGGGGCGCGTGACCGTAAACGGTGTGCCTGCCGAGACTGGGCAACGGATTCTTCCGGGCGATCGCGTCAGGCTGAATGATAAGCGCATCAATCTTAAATTCCCCGGAATTTTCCCCCGCGTGATCCTCTACCATAAGCCGGAAGGCGAGATCGTTTCGCGGGACGACCCACAGCGGCGCCCGACGGTATTTACGTCACTGCCGCGGCTTTCCGGCTCGCGCTGGGTCGCGGTCGGGCGTCTCGATTTCAACACGAGCGGGTTACTCGTGTTTACCACCTCGGGCGATTTTGCCAACCGCCTGATGCACCCGCGTTACCAGACCGTCCGCGAGTATGCTGTCCGACTGATCGGAGAGATACCCGCCGAGACGCGGAAGCGCTTGCTCGAGGGTGTCGCGCTGGAAGACGGCCCGGCGCGTTTCGATGCGATGGAAGACGCGGGTGGGACGGGCGTCAATCGCTGGTATCGCGTCACGCTTTCGGAAGGCCGGAACCGCGAGGTGCGGAGACTTTTTGAGACTTTCGGCTTGACGGTCAGCCGCCTGATTCGCGTCCGCTACGGGCCATTCACCCTGCCGCCGGGCTTAAGACGCGGCAAGGTTTTCGAACTCGACGCGAAAGCCGTCCAGAGCGTGATGCGCGAACTGAAGATCGAAACCCGAGGGATCGAAACTTCGAAGACAAAGGCCGCGCGAAAACCGCGCTCAGCCTTCCACCGCGACGCATGAGCGATCACGAATCGCCGGTGGTTTTGCTTGTAGGTATCATTCCCGCTTTCCCTGAAAATTTGGACATGTCGAAACGATGAAATTTACCCCAAAATCCTTCCGCGCCTGGCCGCGCAGGAAAATCACTTTGCTTGGCATGTCGGGCGTCGGAAAAACCTGGCTTTCGTCGATACTTCGGCGGAATGACTGGTTCCATTATTCGGCGGATTACCGCATCGGGAAACGCTATCTCGACGAGCCGATTCTCGATCTCGTGAAGCAAGAGGCGATGACAGTGCCTTTCTTGCGCGAGCTTTTGCGTCGCGACTGGATCGATATTTCGAACAACGTGAAAGTCGACGACTTGGGGCCGGTGCTTTCGTTTGTCGGAAAACTCGGGAATCCTGATCGCGGCGGCCTTTCGTTCGAGGAATTTTCAAGCCGCCAGGCGCAGTACCGCGAGGCTGAAATCGCCGCGATGCGCGATGTTCCGGCGTTCATCCGGAAGGCGCGGAAAATCTATGGCTACAACCACTTCGTCAATGATGTCGGCGGGAGCCTCTGCGAGCTCGAAGCGCCCGACGTGATCGACCTCCTCGTCGAACATACGCTGATTCTCTACATACAGGTGACGACGCAAGAAGAAGAGGATGCGCTGATCCGGCGCGCGCAGTCCGATCCGAAGCCGCTCTATTACCGTCCGGCTTTTTTGGGCGAATACTTGCCGCGCTACCTTGAGGAAAGGGGCCTTTCCGAAAGTTCGGATGCAGACCCCGATGATTTCACTCGCTGGATATTCCCGCATCTTTTCCGCTCGCGTATTCCGCGTTACGAAGCGATCGCGCGCCCTTGCGGTTATACCGTCACTTCCGACGATGTCAATCGGGTACGCGACGAAAAAGACTTCCTCGACTTGCTCGAAGCGGCGATTGCGCGCGGGTGATTTTGGCTCAAGTCTCGCCGGCGACTTTTCCTGTTTCGGTCTTTTCGCCTCCCGGTTTTTTCCAGGTAAACCACGCGATTGCGGCGGCGATGCATTGGATGGCGATGACCGTCGCGACCGATCCCGGCCAGCCTCCCAGGTTTTCGTAGGCGATTCCGGCGAGCCAGCTTCCCGCGGCGCCTCCCCCGTAATAGCTCATGAAATAGAGACCTGAAGCGAGCGAGCGTCCTTCGCTGACGCTGTCGGCGATGAAGCTGATCGTCGTGGACTGGCAGACGAAGACGCCGGAAGAGCAGATGACCAAACCGCCGATGATGAGAAGGAGCGGCGATGTCAGGGTCAGGAAAGCGCCGGACATCGAGGTGAACAGCGCGCAAAGCAGGACGCGCCGGAAGCCGAAACGCGCGATGAAGCGCCCCGAAATCGGAGTGATGATGACACCGACGAGATATACACAGAAGATATTGGCGATCGCGGCGACGGAAAGTTCGTAGGGTGGTTTGACGAGCAACAGGTTAACGTAGGTGAAAACGCCAACCAGCGAAAACAGGACGCAGAAGCCAACCGCGCAGGCGGCGATCAGGCGCGCGTTGCGCATATGGCCGGCGAAGGTCTTCAACGCGCCCACGAAATTTCGGTTGGGTTTGAAATTCCGCGAGGGCGGCAGGAAAAAAAGCATCAGCAGCGCGCCGCCGAGGATCGACGCGGCGAGCGTGAAAAACGCGTTCTGCCAGCCGACGAGGTGGGAGAGGTGACCTGTGATGAAGCGGCCGCTGAAGCCGCCCATGACGGAGCCGCCCATATAGATGCTCGACATGCGCGGAACCATGTCCTTGTCGAACTCCTCGGCAATGTAGGCCAGGATCACGACGATGATTCCCGGAACGAACAGGCCCTGTAAAAACCTCAGGGCGATGACCATCTGGAGACCGGAGACGGCGGGGATCAGCGCGGTCGGCAGCGCCAGCGCGAAAAACGAAACACAGAGCAGAGATTTTCGACCGATTGCGTCGGATAGCATCCCGATGAAAGGCGAGAGGATCGCGATCGCGAGGATCGTCGCGCCGACGGTGATCCCGGCTTGGACCGGAGTCGCGTGGAAGGTCTCGATGATCAGCGGCAAAATCGATTGCGCCGAATAAATGTTGAGAAAGCCGAAAAATCCGGTGAGCCAGATGATGAAGCGTGAAGCCTGACGGCGGTTTTCAATTGGAGCGATGACGGGTTGCGCCAGGGGAGGGTTGTCTGGATTCATTGTGAGTTTCGATTCTCGTTTGAGGTCTTTTTCTGAAAGGAAGAGAAGGACGCGGAAAAGACAAAAGCGCTTCCCTGTCGTCTCGCCGGGGTGTCGCCGGGCACGGATGGGGGCATGACCGAAAGTGAATGAGCGGTCGAGCCGCGAAGTAGGAATGTTATCACTCGCAGAGCAAGAAATTGGCGACAGGCCTTTCGGCCTGTCGGTCCAAGGTGTTTTGGAAGGGGTTTATCTCCCCTCCCGAAACGGTCTCTTAAAACCCCGGCCGGTCGGCGGGGGTCGGCTCCCACCGCCCTTAAAGGCCGGGGTTTCAACCAGAGGAAAGTTTTACGATGAAGAAGGCGCGTCGCTTCCATCCCCGAAATGGAAGAGAACACCCCATTTCCCCGCGCGTAAAAACGGGAAAGTGCCGGACTTTCGATGTTTCTTACTTCGTTGTCGTTGTCCAAGCTTGGTCTTGACGAGGGGACAAACGTCTATAATCCACTTCTGGTTTCAATTCCATGCCGCTGGGAGACTATGTCTGGAAATACGTTTGGCCGCCTGTTCAGGCTGACGTCGTTTGGCGAATCGCACGGCCCGGCGATCGGGTGCATCGTCGACGGCTGTCCTCCGGGGATGGCGCTCGATGCGCCGGATATCCAGGTCTATCTTGATCGGCGCAGGCCGGGCGCCTCGCGTTACGTTTCACAGCGCCGCGAACCCGATACGGTCGAAATCCTTTCGGGCGTTTTCGAGGGGACGACGACGGGCGCGCCGATCGGTCTCTTGATTCGCAACTGTGATCAGCATAGCGGCGATTACCGTACTCTCGCCGACGTTTTCCGGCCTGGCCATGCGGATTTTACCTACGAGGTGAAATATGGCATCCGCGATTATCGCGGCGGTGGTCGCGCTTCGGCGCGTGAGACCGCCGTCCGTGTTGCGGCGGGCGCGATTGCCCGAAAATGGCTCATGGAGCGTTTTGGCGTCACGATCCGCGGATGGATCTGCCGGATTGGCGCGATCGAAATCCCTTTTTCCGATATCGGCGCGATTGCGGAAAATCCCTTTTTTATTCCGAATGCTTCGATTGTCCCGCGGATCGAGGCGTATATCGACGAATTGCGGCAGGTCGGCGATTCGGTGGGCGCGTTGCTTTGCGTTACTGCGCAAGGAGTTCCGCCGGGTTGGGGCGACCCGGTTTATTCCCGGCTCGACGCGGATATCGCCCATGCGATGATGGGAATCAACGCGGTCAAGGGCGTCGAGATCGGCGCGG
>JAIRZC010000079.1 GCA_031267455.1 Accumulibacter sp.
GGGAAAAGCTCAATCGTTCCGCGGGGCGACGGTCAGGACGATCCTGTTTTTTTCGATGCGGATGTGACCTGTTTTCTCGAGGTCTTTCATCACGCGACTGACCATTTCGCGCGAAGCGCCTATCATCTTGGAGATGTCCTGCTTCGTGATGCGCCGTTTGATGACTTTGGCGCCGTCCTCGTTTTCGGCAAGGTCGAGCAGAAGGCGCGCGACACGACCGTATACGTCCATCAGGACGAGGCTTTCGATCTTTCGGTTCGCGTTACGCAGGCGCAGGACGAGGCTCTTCATGATGTTCAGGCAGAGATCGACGTTTTGCCCCATCACTTTGGCGAGATCGTTCTGGAATATTTCGAGCAACTCGCAGGGCTCGCTGCTGACGACATCGGCCGAGCGCGGCAGACCGTCGATCAAGCCCATTTCGCCAAAGCACTCGCCTGCCTGGAGGAAGGTCAGGATGACTTCGTTTCCTTCCGAGTCGCGGTTGAGCACCGTTGCGCGACCATGTACGATGATGAACATCGACTCGGTACGGTCGCCCGCGTAGACAATCGTCTTGTTTCTCGGTACTTTCCGGAAGACAACCATGTCCATCAACTGCTCAAGCTGGTCGTCGGGCAGGCCTGAAAAAAGCGGGATTTGCTTTAAAAGCAGGATCGATTTCTTTCCTTGAAACGTTTCCGTTGGCATGGCGGCCCTCGCTGAAAATGACGGTGAATAACAGAAACGGTTTTCCTTTAATGGTTCAGAATAACATGAATTTCTGTAAACAGCCAACGAAAAGTTCTTGAAATCAACGACTCCGAAAGAGGGTCAGGAATTTTCCCCGCCTAAAAGAAGCTTCTCATTTGAAGAAGCCTCTTCATTCGGAAAACCTGCGCCCTTCTCGCGCGGTTTATCCCGCAGGCGAATCGCAATGACATCCGGGCGCGAAAGGGATGGCAAGAGGATGCTCGTATGAAAGAAAAGCCAGACCGCCGTAAAATAAAGCCGATGAACTCGCGGCGCACACGGCGGATGGAAATTTCTTCGCGGCAAGCTGGGTATAATCCTGAAAATCACGTTTGGCCGTGGAATTCTTTGGATTTTTGAGGATGTTTCAACCCATGCCCGTAATCAGGGATCAGATCGATTGGCGGCGGACTTTTCGCCGGAATCACAGATTTAACCCTCTTCGCACGGCGGCATGACGAGGTCGGCTCGCAGAACACGCGACCGATCAGGCGCGTTGAAAGAACTATCGGTTTCGGGTTGCGAAAACCCTCGGTTTTGCAAACGATCCGCCAAGCCGTATGCTGCGCGACACCGCTTGCTCATGCCGGCGACCCGACGCTGTAAGCACATGGTCGGGCAAGTGGGGTGAAAGAACTTTTTGTTTTCCAACCGGTAAGTATTTTGGATGAAAGAAATGAACCCGATTTTACGTCATAGCCGTTTGCTGATCCTCGGTTCCGGTCCCGCCGGTTATACCGCGGCTGTTTACGCCGCGCGCGCCAACCTCTCGCCGACACTGATCACGGGAATCGAGCAAGGCGGACAACTGATGACGACGGCGGAAATCGATAACTGGCCCGCCAGCCCCACGGGCGTTCCGGGGCCGGATCTCATGCGGCGTTTCGAGGAGCACGCGCTTCGCTTCAAGACCGACATCGTCTTCGACCACATTCGCTCGGCGAACCTGACGGAAACGCCTTTCACGCTGACTGGCGATGAAGCGGTTTATACCTGCGACGCGCTGATCATCGCGACCGGCGCATCCGCGCGTTATCTCGGGCTGCCGTCCGAAAAAAAATTCGCCGGACGCGGCGTTTCCGCCTGCGCTACCTGCGACGGTTTTTTTTACAAGGGCAAGCGCGTCGCCGTCATCGGTGGCGGGAATACGGCGGTCGGAGAAGCGCTTTATCTTTGCAATATCGCGAGCCACGTGACGCTTGTCCACCGGCGCGACGCGCTGCGCGGCGAAAAAATCCTTCACGAACAACTTTTCGAGAAAGAAAGAGATGGCAAGGCCACGATCCGATGGGATTCGACGCTCCAGGATATTCTCGGCGACGAAACGGGTGTCACGGGAATGCGCGTCGAAAACGTCAAGACCGGCGCTATCGAAGACGTTCCACTGCACGGGGTATTCATCGCGATCGGCCACCGTCCCAATACGGAAATTTTCGCCGGTCAGCTCGAAATGGAAGACGGCTATATCATCACGCGGGGCGGACGTCGTGGGAACGCCACGCAGACGAGTATTCCAGGCGTTTTTGCCGCAGGCGACGTACAAGACGAAATTTACCGGCAGGCCTGCACTTCCGCCGCGTCGGGTTGCATGGCCGCGCTCGACGCGGAGCGCTACCTCGAAACGCCGCGAAGCCTACAGAGTCCCGGCGCCGTTTCCGATTGACATTCCGCGAAACATCTACCCATGGCCTCGTCGTGAATCGATCCCTCGCGCTGCCTCCTCACGTTCAAGGAAACAGCGGAAAATGACCGGGAGACTATCCCGCAAAGTCGCTCAAAACGATCCGAAGGAGCTTTTTTCCTCCGAGTCGCAAAGCCGCTGAGCTCTATGGCGAGCAAGGAACCAACACTAGAAGAAATTGCCGATTTCCTCCGTGCCATCCAGGGAACGCGCCCACTGCGCGCGCCTGAGCGCGTCGTCCTCGATCGCCCGAAACCCGGCCCGCATCCGAGGCAGCGTGAACTCGACGACGCCGCCGTCGTCGAGTCGTTGTACGGCTCGCTCGATATCGAAGAAGTATTTTCCGATTCGGACAATTTCCTGCGCGTCGGTCTCCATCGCAACGTGTTGCGCGACCTGCGGCGCGGGCGCTGGTCCATTCAAAATCACGTCGATCTGCATGGGTTAAACCGTCACGAGGCCCACGAAGCCGTTGCTTCTTTCATTGCCGGGTCAATTGCTGCCGACAAGCGCTGCGTCCGCATCGTCCACGGACGCGGCAACGGTTCACCGGGTCGGCGCGGCATCCTGCGATCACTCGTCAAGATATGGCTGATCAGGAATGACGGTGTCCTTGCATTTTGCCACGCGCCTTCTTTCGACGGCGGCGAAGGTGTTCTCTGGGCGCTACTCAAATCCGCCCGGAAAGCGGCGCGATGAATACGCCGTTTGAAGTATCGCTCGGCGTGAAAAGCGACGAACGGTCTTGAATCGTCCGCTCGACGGCCTCATAATATCCCCATGGTTGTAATTCCGGTCAGCCGGAGTCATTCTGGACGCGGGTTCGAATCCCGCCACCTCCACCCAAGCGAAGCTTGGGCGAGCGTTTGGGTGGGGGTGTACCGGTTTCGACAGGGTGTGCGAAGGCGAGCAGGCAACCCGTCAGGCGATCGACGTTAATGAAGCAAACCTATAAACGCCAATGATGAGCGTTTCGCACTGGCCGCCTAAGGTCGATGCCGGGGCCGCTTGAGCCTTGTTACCCAAGAAAAGCCGGCGGGGACTTTGGTCCCCGCCGTCATTTCCGAGAGACGGAATCGTCTCTGCCCTGGAGTCGGAATTCCAATCCCCTTCTCCGCCTCCGGGCGCCGCATTCCCTGTGCGCATTCAGGGTTTCAAGCGGTTGTGCGTAAATTGCGCGTGAGTTCGCGCAAACGCGTGAAACCGATCCGGGGAGGCAATATATTTTCTTTGCCAATAGTCTGCCAAGGGGATTACGACACGGCGCCACGTGGCGTTGTTCCTGGAACAAACCGTCTTGGTCGATCAAAGGCCTCCTTTAAAATTGAAAGACATGAATCAAAAACGGCCCGATTCGTCGGGCCGTGTTTGATTTGAAGTATTTCTTCGTGTCTTTGGAACGAGCGCAGCCACTTTTTATGATGTGCCGCGCGGAGATGATCATGTACCCGGACATTGACGATCCGCTGGGCTATCATCCGAAAATTTGCTTTTCCAGGGCGGCGGGGCCGTATGGCGTACGGGGAAACGGGATTGGCGCGATTTCCAGAGAAAATCAGACGAGGACGACATCCGCGGCGTCGACGACCACACAGAAATTCGCGCCGTAGCAGATGAGTTTTTTGACGTTTTTATTGACGGTTACGGCCGTGACCAGAAAATAATTTTCGAGCGCGTGCCCCTGGCGGGTCGCGCGGTCCTTCAGTTTCAGAAATATCTGCTTGTTCAGACGAACGAGTTTTCCCACGTAGCTTTGCAAGGGCCGACACGTCATTTGAAACTCCTCATGCTCCTTTTGATTCAATTGCCAGATCGCCATGCCTTTTCCGACATCTCTTTCCCGCGATCATCGCGTGGCTCACGGTCGGTCAGTCGAAACCCGAACGAACGATTCATCGGCAAAACAAGACGCGAAGCGGAAAACTCCGCGCGCGTCACCCTTGATTTCTCAGCAAACGCCGGAGGAAAAACGTTTGAATCGCGGCGTTTTTCTGGAGCAAGGGCGGTGGAAGCCTTTCCGG
>JAIRZC010000113.1 GCA_031267455.1 Accumulibacter sp.
GACGCGCTCATCACGCCCGTCGGAAAGGCCATACGTCTGGGATCGATCATCGTCAAACTGAAACTTCCGCCCGACAAGCGGCCGTATCAAGGGATACACGACTACTGCCTGCACTACCGCGAAGACAAGGGCGGATGCGAAATTTGCGTCAAAAGGTGCCCTGTCGGCGCGCTCGACGCGGAAAAAGGGCACGACAAAACGAAATGCCGCGTCTTTCTACGCGGGGAAGCCACCGCCTACGTCAAGGAACACTTCGGCCTCGACGGCTACGGCTGCGGTCTTTGCCAGGTAGGCGTTCCCTGCGAAAAGGGCATCCCCAAAAAACTGCAACACTAAAAAACGCGTCCGGCGTCCGGAAAGACGCTGGATGCGCTTTTCTGCCTCAATAGCCCAAGGCGCTGAAAAACATCTTGATTGACGTGAGCAAAAGAAAGCCGCCAAAGGTTTTTCGAAGCAGCGCCGGTTTGATCGTATTCGCGGTACTCACGCCATAGCCGACCGTCAGCATCGAACTCGGGACGATCAGGACAAGCCCGATCAGGCTACAGTAGCCGAGGCTGAACGGCGGAAGCAAAGGGTTTCCCCATCCAACCAATACAAAGCCCAGCAAGCCTGGAATCCCGATAATCAGGCCGATCGCCGCGCCCGTGCCGACGGCGCGCCGCATGTCGACATTGAAAAGATTGAAAAGCGGAACCGAGAGCGTGCCTCCGCCAATTCCCATGAGGACGGAAAACCATCCGATGAAAAGGGCGACCGGAATGCGCCAGACGACCGAAGTCTTCAAGTCGGTTCGAATGATCCACGTATTGCGCCGAAAACCCATATAAAAAGCGACGAGAAGCGCAATGCACGCAAAAATGAGAAGCAGCGCGCGCCCCGAGGATTTACCGCCAAAAAGGCAGCCCGCGACGACGCCAAAGAAAATGGGAGGTCCCAGTTTCCGAAAAAGTTCGTCGTCGAAAGACCCGCGCCTGAGGTGGGCGCGCGCCGAGGAAAACGCGTTCGGTATGACAGTCGCGAGCGAAGTGCCAACCGCGAGGTGCATTCGCACTTCTTCGGCGACGCCGAGCGCAGGAAAGAGCAGATAGAGAATGGGCACGACGATGATTCCGCCGCCGACGCCGAGAAGTCCGGCGAGGAAGCCGGAAACGCATCCGGTGACGACCAGAGCGAAAGCGAAGAGAGCCAAGTGCGGCAGATCGGTTTCCATAGGGTATTCGTCCGATTCGCGCTGAAAAAGGAGGCGCGAATCGAAGGGATGGATAAAAAAGGGGCGGCAAACGCTGTAAAAAAGCCCTTCGTTTTCGGGAACGCCCGCAATTCTTCATCTTTCGGAAAGAAGCGTCAAGCGCCGCCGCTCCAAGCGTAGGCTCAGAATGATGAGGGTTCGATTTCAAGTCTTCGCGGAGACGGTGAACCCTCATCCGCCTCGATGGGCGCCCAAGGGGCACCGATTATTACTTTGGGAATATCGAAACCCCCACCCTCACCCGCTCCCGTCATTCCCGCGCAGGCGGGAAGGGCGCCCTTGTATGTCCCTCTTGTCGGCCCAATCGAATCGATGACGATCTGGATTGAAGCCCGCGCGCCTCGGAAATCTGGCGGGCCGAGGAGTATCTGCCGCGCGGCATTCCGGGCGTCGGCGGGGGACGACCTTGACCTTGCTGACGGAATACCCAAATGGGGGACAAGATGGCGTCGCGGACGGGCGAAGCGCCCTTGGTCAACGACAGCGGAAAACCTCGCGAGAGGCGCTTCATCTGGGGCGGTCGCGCCGATTTGCGTCCACTACTGTACAGGGCGGCACTCTCGGCCCGGCGGTACAATCCGGTGATCAGGGCTTTTGCCAAGCGCCTCAAGCAGGCGGGAAAGCCCGCCAAGATCATCCTTGTGGCCTGTATGAGGAAATTCAGGTCGTCGCGTTCGATGGCTTCAAGACGCCAGCTGTCTTCCGTGTCGCCAATACGCAAGAGACGCGCGTGGGAAAGGGCGTTCGCGCCGGACGGCAGAATCGCCAGAAAACGCTCGTCGGCGCGCAACTCGCTTCCGATCACCCGAAAAGACGGTTCCGCCGCTTCCTGGCGTGGGGTTTTCAGGGAGCGAGGGCGTGCCATGGAGTTTTTTTGGCTGGACGCCGCGCAGGCGTGTTTCCCGTCTGGAGACTTGCGCATCCAACGTATCCAGACGCTCAATCAGAAGGCGCGGGTCGTTGGCGGCCAGCCCTTCGTTCGAGGTCTGTTCGATGTCCGTCAGGCGTTGTTCCAGGGCGTGACGCTCCTCGCCGTAACGCGCCTGCGGTACGGATTGCTGGTGCGGGAGATGCGATACGTCCGATACCTGCGGCACAGCATCCGGCGATAGCCTGAGTTGTTCAATCTGTTGGGCCAGTTCGCCGAGGCGCGTGGCGAGTTTCTGTATCTGGGCATCCTGTTGCTGACTGCGGTTCTGCTCAGTGAGTTCGGAGAGTCTGATCAAGCTGGCCCGGCGCTCCGGGGACGGGGTCATCAACGACTTTCTTCCCGATTTTGAAATAGGTCTCGTAGGTTATATAGTTTATTGGTTCTTCGAGTCAACGGAATCAGAAATGAATCGCACGTCCGTCGCAGGCAAGCGCTGCTTCGCGCAGGGTTTCCGAGAGCGTCGGGTGCGCATGGCCTATCCGGGCGATGTCTTCGCTCGCCGCGTTGAATTCGATTGCGACGACGGCTTCAGAAATCAGTTCGGAGGCATTCGCGCCGATGATGTGGACGCCGAGGATACGATCCGTTTTCGCGTCGGCGAGCATTTTGACAAAGCCAAGGGTTTCATTCGAGCCAAGCGCGCGGCCGTTGGCCGCGAAGGGCGCCCTGCCCGTCTTGTAAAGAATCCCGCCGGCTTTTAGTTGACGTTCGGTTTGTCCGACCCAGGCGATTTCGGGCGAGGTATAGAGTATCTGGGGAATCGCTTCAAAGCGACGGCAACCCGACTGCCCCGCCATGACCTCGGCAATCATGACCGCTTCTTCCATCGCCTTGTGGGCAAGCATCGGCCCGGAGATGACATCGCCCGCCGCCCAAACGCCGGGAAGGTTCGCGCGGCACTGCGCATCGACCTCGATGCGCCCCTGTTCGTCGAGCGCGAGGCCAACGCCACCGGCGTTCAGTCCTTCCGTATTCGGGATACGCCCGATCGAAACGATCATGCGATCTGCATCAAGCCGCGATGCCGCGCCGGATTTGTCGGTACAGGCCACGGCAACGCCGTTTTTCGAGACCGCGACGTCGTTCAGCGTGACACCCAGGCGGATGTCGAGGCCTTGTCGCGAAAAGATTCGGGCGGCTTCGCCCGCGATGTCGGCATCGGCTTGCGGCAGAAAATCCGGAAGCATTTCGAGTATCGTGACCTCGGACCCGAGACGCCGCCAGATGCTGCCCATTTCGAGTCCGATCACGCCCGCGCCGATGACAAGAAGCTTTTTCGGCGCCGAATCCATGTCGAGCGCGCCGATATTGTCGCAAACGACGCGGTTATCGACGGGAATTCCCGGCAGATGCCGCGCGCGCGAACCCGTGGCGATAATGACTTGTCCGGCCTCGACGGTTTCTTCACCGATTTTGATTCGCCAGCCGCCTTCGAAAGTACCAAGGAACGCGCCGCGCCCTTTGATGAGGATGACGCCATTTTTCTTGAAGAGTGCTTTGACACCACGGGTCAGGCGGGCAACGACGGCGTTTTTACGGGCAATCATCGCGGGTATGTCGATTCTCGGCGCGCCTATCGTAATACCGTGCGCCGCAAAGCCATCGCGCGCCTCTTCAAAGAGGCGCGAGGTATGCAAAAGCGCTTTCGAGGGAATGCATCCGACATTGAGGCAGGTTCCGCCCAGGCGCGGTTCTCCCTTCGGGTCGGCGTAGGGGTTTGATTCGCAACAAGCGACTTCGAG
>JAIRZC010000199.1 GCA_031267455.1 Accumulibacter sp.
CCGCCTCCGGCGGCGTCACAAAGACTCCCTCGCGCGCGAACAAACGCAATTGAGTCAATTGCAGCCGTCATTGTTTTTGCACTGATCGGTACAATGTCGATCCTGCCCATCCAGTAGCCTGTTCGGCGTGACGATTCATTCGATTCCGGATAATGGTAAATCCGCGGGATATATCCAACAAGTCGAATATAATAGCCAAAAACATCGAAAAAAACGATCAAATCGGCGTCAGAGGCCAAGATAAGCGAAATATTTCTGGAAGGAAATCATGAACTCCATTAATTTCAAGCATTTACGCTATTTCTGGGTCGTCGCTGAAATGGGGAGTATCGCGCGCGCCGCCGAGCAC
The DNA here is from genome assembly GCA_031267455.1 of Accumulibacter sp. Lineage (GTDB taxonomy): Bacteria > Pseudomonadota > Gammaproteobacteria > Burkholderiales > Rhodocyclaceae > Propionivibrio. The sequence continues at coordinate 350 of JAIRZC010000199.1, forward strand.
CTGCATTTGACGCCGCAGTCGATCAGCGGGCAACTCAGTGAATTCGAAGGGCGGCTCGGCGTCGAACTCTTCCGCCCTTCCGGTCGAAACCGTGAATTGACCGAAGCCGGGCAGAGCATCCTGGGCTACGCCAAAACGATCTTCAGCCTCGGCGACGAGCTGCTCGATGTCCTGCACAACCACAAGACGAAGAAAACGCTGTTTTTCCGGGTGGGCATCGCGGATTCCGTATCGAAATCCGTCGCTCACCACCTGATCGACCCGGTTTTCCGCCTCAATGAAGAAGTCCGTCTGGTCTGCCGCGAAGGCCGTCTGGCCTCGCTTCTGGCCGAACTCGCGGTGCAGCGCCTCGATATGATCATCGCCGACCGACCGATGCAATCGAATTTGAATGTCCGCGGATTCAGCCATTTGCTCGGCGAAAGCGTCCTGACGGTCTTCGGTGTGCCAGACTTCGCGAAAAAGTTTTCAAAGGACTTTCCGCGCTCGCTGAACAATGCGCCTTTCCTGCTTCCTGGAGAAGACATGGCGATCCGGCCCAAGCTCCTGGAATGGCTCGACTCCTTGGGCATACGCCCCAGGATCGTCGCCGAATTCGACGACAGCGCCCTGATGAAGGCTTTCGGGCGCGGCGGCGCGGGACTCTTCGTCGCTCCGACGGCGATACGCGAACACGTGTGTGAACAATACAAGGTGACCGAAATCGGGCGCATCGAAGATGTCGTCGAACAAACCTACGCAATCACGACCGAACGACGATCGAGACATCCGGGAATCGTCGCCATCGGTCGGACGGCGCGCGAGGAGATGTTTTCAGTCGTCTGAGGAAAACGCGGCGAGAAACCATCTCACCGCCTTGCGCGCGACGGCGTCATCCGCGCCCGGCGCGGACCCGTCGATCAGCGCCGTTTCTCTCACGCAGCCAATTCGGTCAAAAGCACGCCGAGCCGAAGAAAGAAATGCCGCGTCCCCGCGCTCCGCGATAAAAAGCAGGCGCGAATTCAAGGCGCCCAGATAAAGCGACCCGGCGCGGTCGATCAAGCCACCCCGGCAGGCGAGCGCAACAATGTCATTGTCGCGTTCCGCCGCCGCGCGCAACGCGGCGGGAGAAGCCGCGTCCTCGGCGTAAATCGCCATGCGCCGCCGCGTGGGGTGCGCCCGTCGGCGTTTGAGATGTTCGATGAAATCCAAAAGACGCCCGGCAAGCAGAGGCACGTTGTCCCGGATGTCTGAAAAACTCTCCTCGCGCGCCGTGAGAAGGCCAATGTCGAAGGTCGACAAACCCGCGCCGTTGAAAGCTTCGATGCAGACATTTTCCGCCTCGCCGACTCCCGCTGAGGCGCGGGACAAAACGACGATGCCGATACTCCCTTCGACGCTCTTGAAACTCCCGCGCAAAAAGTCATCCCCGGCCGGGAGCGAGAACAGGAGCGTTTCAGCGACCATGGCGCGCAAGGAAACCGAGAAATTGAATTTTCATCAAAAAAACGACTCCGCCTGGGAAATCACTTCTTCAAGAGACGACCCCACGCGGAACGATGTTTCCTTTTCCGCGCTGTTTCGCCGGGTTACAGGCGCGGGACGAAACATTAAAATAAGCGAATGTTACATCATTACGCATTGCTTCCCGCCGCCGGGACGGGGTCGCGTTTCGGCGCGGGGACGCCGAAACAATATCTGGACCTCGCCGGACGCCCCATGATCCACCATGCGATCGAAACCTTGTGCGCGTGTGACCGGATGGATGCCGTCTATGTCGTACTTTCACCCGACGACGCGCGTTGGTCGTCTTACGATTGGTCGGCGTTCGCGCCAAAATTGCGCGCCGTGTTTTGCGGTGGGGCGACGCGCGGACAAAGCGTCATCAACGGATTACAGGCGATGGAGAGGTTCATCGGAAAAGAGGATTGGATTCTCGTCCACGACGCGGCGCGTCCTTGCCTGACATCTTCGATGCTCGATTCGCTGATTGACGCTATCGACGACGACCCCGTCGGCGGCCTCTTGGCCGTTCCCGTCGCGGACACGCTAAAGCAGGCCGATTTCGAAGAACGGGCGATCGCCACACGGTCGCGCGACGGTCTCTGGCAGGCGCAAACACCGCAGATGTTCCGCTATGGCCTTCTGCGCGAGGCCCTGAAAAACCTCGTGGGTACCGACGAAGCCTGCGCGGTCGAAGCCGCCGGGTTGCGACCGCGCCTCGTGCGCGCCGATGCGGGCAACCTCAAGGTGACTTTTCCCGAAGACCTGCGTTTGGCCGAACGTTTGATTCAAGGGAGAAAGAAATGGTCCGGATAGGCCAGGGAAGCGACATTCACGCACTCATTCCGGGACGCAGACTGATCGTCGGCGGCGTCGAGATTCCACACGATCGCGGCCTGCTCGGACATTCGGACGCGGACGTTTTGTTGCATGCGATCATCGACGCCCTGCTCGGCGCGGCAGCGCTCGGCGACATCGGGACGCATTTTCCAGATAGCGATGAGCGCTATTGCGGTGCCGACAGCCGTGCTCTTTTGCGCGAGACGCGCGACAAACTCGAAAAAACGGGGTGGCGAATCGTCAACGTCGACGCGACGATAAACTCGGAGCGCCCGAAAATGGCGCCGCACATTCCGGCGATGCGCGAGCGAATCGCCGCCGACCTCGGCTTGACGGCAGATCGTGTCAGCGTCAAGGCGAAAACCGCGGAACGCCTCGGTTTTGTCGGGAGAGAAGAAGGGATTTCGAGCGAAGCCGTCGCGCTGATCGAACACCGACCCCAGGAGACCTGAAATGGCGAGAATCAAAAAAGTCACCGCATCGTCACCCGCCGTTTCAAAGACGGCATCCGATGAAACGCAGACGGATTTTCAATCCGGTGATGCGCCCCTCCCTTCCCGAAAGCGGCGCCGCCTTTCGAAAGCCTTTCCGCGTCCGCTCGACAAAAAAATCCGCGGAAGCGGCATGGTTCGGGATACGTTCATTTTCCCCGAAACCGAATACCAGTGCCTTGTCGAAATCAAGGAACGTCTGCTCATCGGTGGGATAAAGGTCAAAAAAAGCGAACTTTTGCGCGCGGGGTTCGCATTGCTTTTCGCGCTCGACGACGAAAAGCTCAAATCACTGGTCTCGAAAGTATGCCGCCCGCAAAGCCCCCCGGAATAACGGGTGTCCGCGGAAAAATATTCGCTTTCACGAAAGAAATCCAGTTCTCCCCACCGAAAGCCTCCTCCCGTCTCTCGCTTGAAAGGAAATACGCTCGGGGCGTTTATAATTCGATGTTTTATCAAGGCTTTCGCGCCGACTTTTTTCCGTGCAGCAATCCTCTTTCCGATCGCTCGACGCTTTTTTATCCGAACCGCCGTTTTCGCTCAAGGCGCTGGTACCCGGCAAGCGCATGCGTTTACCGCCGTTCTCCGGCTCGGCAGACGCCTTGTGTATCGCCCGGTTGGCTCGCGCTTCAAAGAGATTCGTTGCCGCGCTGACGGCAAATCCTGTCGACGCGCGACGCCTGTCCGAAGAAATACCCTGGTTTGCGCCGGACTTTCGCGTCTGCGTGCTCCCGGACTGGGAAACCTTGCCCTACGACAACTTTTCCCCGCATCAAGACCTCGTCTCGGAACGGCTCGCGACGCTTTACGGCGTCATGAACGGCGAGTGCGATATCTTGCTCGTTCCCGCATCGACCGCGGCGTACCGTTTCGCGCCGCCGGCCTTCCTCGCCGCCCATTCCTTCTTTTTGAAACGAGGAGAGAAACTCGACGTCGATCGCCTGCGCGCGCAGCTTGGCCTGGCCGCCTATACACATGTCACGAATGTCGTTTCGCCGAACGAATACTCGATCCGCGGCGGTCTCGTCGATCTATTTCCGATGGGATCCCCCCTGCCTTACCGGGTCGATTTGTTCGACGACGAAATCGAAAACATCAAGACCTCGTCTCGGAACGGCTCGCGA
>JAIRZC010000204.1 GCA_031267455.1 Accumulibacter sp.
ACGGATCACGCACATGCCTTATCCTCGATGAGTGTTGTCTTGCGCGCAAGTCTATGCGCGCGAGGAATCAGTACGTGTACCTTCAGAAATCGGCGTAAGGATCGTAATCGCGGCGGGGCGTCGCGCCGCGTCCCTCAGCGCGCGGCGCAACGGGAGCCGCATACGTCAGCGCCAGCGCGTCGGCCAGGTCGGGCGACGCCGCGTCGGGCAGGCGCTTTTTGATATCGTCTTTCGATTCGATGAGAATCCGGTTTTGCGCGTCGAAGCGGTACGTCGGCGTCGCCAGTTCCAGCTTCAGCGCGTTATCGTTTGGAATCGAAAGTCCCGAGCGGATCGCGTCGGCCATCTCGAACCACATTTCGGCGCGCTTGTTCGCGTATCGGGGATCGTTCGCCCTTCCGCCGAAATTGACCTCGATCACGTCGTGGCCGAGTTGCCGGAGCCGGTCAATCACGCCCGCGCCCGCGCCCGAATCGATGAAGACCGCGTCGGGACGCCAGGCTTCGATCTTTTGCGCGACACGGCCCGCAAGCGCCATATTGTCGATCCCGCGATAAACCTGCGGCGGAAAAGCGACCAGCCCCTGACGCGGAAAGATCACGCTCCGGTCGTTCCCGAAACGCGCCGGATCGACGCCGAGGACGCGCGCCGCGTGACCGAAGGCATCGGGCGCATGGACGCGGCGCGCCGCGTCCTCGACGTCGGTCAGGCTGATCAGCTGGTCGTCGCCCGCGGCGGAAAAATCGCAGAGGTATTCGCGCGCGAACGCCGCTTCGCTCATCTCGGCGCGCATTCGTTCCACTTCGTCCGCGTCGAGCGCGTCGGTTTCATAGACCGTATAGCGCGCCCGCGCCCAGTCCTCACGGCTTTCCGCGGCAAAGAAGAGCGCCGAGAACAGATTGATTCCCTTCGGCGTCCCGATGAACCAGCACCAGCCCTTCCGATCCGAGAGCGCGGGCATCAGGATTTCTTCCCAGACTTCGGGCTTGACCTGCGCGACCTCGTCGATCACGCAGCCATCGAGCCGGACGCCGCGGGTAGCGTCGGGATTATCCGCGCCGCAAAGCCGCACGAGCGCGCCGTTAGAGACAAACTTCACCGACGTCTCGGATTCGTTGACCTCGACCGCGCCGACGGCGCGCAAGGGCGACACCATCTGCTTCAAACGCGACCAGGCAATCGATTTGGCCTGCTTCAACAGAGGCGCGACGTAAAGGTACAGCGGAAGATCGAGCGTGTTCCTGACCGCCGCGTCGAGAAGCTTCTTCAACGCCAATTCGGTTTTCCCCGCGCGCCGGTGAAGCGCCATCACGACAAAACGCCGGCCTTCCGAAAGACGCGCGCATTCGCGCTGCCACGAGCGCATCGGATAACCAAAACGGACGGTCAGGATTTCAGGCGTCACCGAATTCGCTCACGATCTTGATTTCGACGCCGCCTGAAACTTTCAGCCGATCCTCGAACAATCCCAAATGCTTGCCTTCCAGTTCGTACCCCCTCAAGGCCGTCCGCCGGTCGCCGTCTTCCCGCGCTTCTTTCGCAACGTCGCGGATGTCCTTGAGCACCTCGTCCGCCGTCCGTTCCATGCGTCCTTCTTGCGCCAGACGCGCCTGTTCGACCGCCTTTTTGACCTGAACATTTTTCAACAACCTGTGAGCTTGTTCACCCGCCGTCCTCGGGCTGTACCCCGCACGGATCGCGGCTTGTGTCCCGTTGAGATCAATCAGGAATTCCCGCGCGAATCGCCGCTGCTTCGCCGTCAAATTCGGTTTCACTGGATTCCTACGTTTCGGAAACATCGACACGTTTGGCCCGCGCCAACGTCTGCGCGCGACGCTCGTACCGGCAAATCATCCCGATCTCGGATTTGCTGACCTCGAACTTTTCCGCCAGCATCTCGTAACTCATCCCTTCTTCGTGGAGCGAGTGTATCCGCTCGACGTCGCCATCGGTGAGCTTCGCGTTCGGGTGGTCTTCGCCAATCCGATAGCCTCTTTCATTTATTTTTACGAATCGGCCCATTCGAAAAATCCTCCCTAAAATGCTCAGGATAGTACCGCTTGACCCGGTCAATCGCCTGATCCACTGCGATACTTCGAAAAAACGACCCAGGTTCTCCAACCTTTGCTGCCTCCCTCAGAAGGGCGCGCGCCGAATCAGGAAGGAGCGTTGGTTTCACAGCGGCAAAATTTCCTGTGGTGATATTTCGGTATCTGACCGGTGAACCTCCACCTCGACGCGAGCGCCTTGCACGTCGGGTTCCCTCCGCTCGGAAAACAGGCGGCGCACCCATCGGTCATCGTCGAAAACGACGCCCTTCAGCGCGTCCAGGAGCACCTTGTTCGCGTTATCGAGGTCGATGCAGCGAACGGTGTCATCCCACGAGAACGGATCGCGCTGGGCGCGTTTCAGCCAGTCCAAAGGCCGATCCGGATACAGGCGGATCGAAACCTCCACACGGCCCAGAATCGGCTTCACGACACCTGCCCGCCGCGCGATGATCGCGACCCCGCGCTTGTACGCCTTCGCCTCGGGAGAGAGCGTCGTCACCGGCGCCTTGAATCCTCGCGGCATGTACGTGCGCCAATAGCGGTTCGCACTCACGGGGTAGGGCAGAGTCAGCGTCACCGGCTCAAAATGCGCGCGCGCGAGGCTCTCAGGCATCATGGCGCGGGCGGAATGCCCGGAACCCGGCCAAAGCCGGGCTTCGGGGAAGGGTGATGCGAGGGGTCAGGCGTCCTTGGAAGCGTCCGACTGCTTTTCGGCGAGCGTGAGCCAATCGACCTTGGGCGGAAGGATCACGCGGCGCTTCAGTTTCTGCGACAGCTTCCGCTGGAAGGCGGGCGTCCAGGGCATGCCGCCGCCCATCGCCTCGCGGCAGAACCAGGCGCAGGTCTCGCGGATGAAATCCCCGAACTGACGGCTCTCCTGGGTCTTGCTTTCGACCAGCGCCCGCGCGGCGGAATAGCATTCTTCCGGGATGTCCTGCCAGCGCGCGACCCGGAACGCGACGCGCAGGTGGTTGTAGATCCACTTGTCGGCGTCGTCGATCATCCACCAGCCGCAGGCCTCGCGAATCCCGCGGGTCAATTCCCGCTGCTGTTCCGAGGTCAGCGCCGGTTGCATCGCCGGGGCATGAATGTAGCCGCCCGTCTTCCGGATCGCGGGGAGGACTTCGCCCGCCAACCATTTCTGGAACGGAAGCGCCTTGGGTTTGTCGGAACGCCCGAGGAAAAAGTACAGGCCCTGCTCGGAAATCATAAGCAGCGACTGGGTTCCGCCAGGGGTCTTCATTGGATGAAGACCCTTCCATTCGGCGGGTACGTGCTCTATGGCACGCTTCGGTGTATAGCTTTCCGCGTACTCCAGCGCGCTCAAAACATCCTGCGCGACGAACCACGGTTCGCCGTCTATCGTGGTGGTACGGACGGAATAGTTCTCGAACGAGAACGGAATGATGGATTGAGACATGGTTCAACTCCTGCGAGAGGCTGAATGAACCACCCTTTCGAAGGGGTGGGCAGGGTGTTCGAAACATGTTCGCAGACATGCCGCCAGCCTTACGGACTGGCGCACCCCGCCCATTGAGCAAAGTGCAGACGCAAAAAAACCACGACTGACGGGCGCGGATAGCCGCTACGAAAGGTGTTTCGAGCACCTGTCGCGTACTTTGCCCCATCGCGCGGCGGATGTCAAAGGATAATTGTTTGATATACGTTTTTAACGTATAATCTAAACCATGCACACAATCGCTGAAACCGATACTTTCATCCGCTACGCCAAAGCGCTCTGGAATGACGAGGAACGCGCGGCCTTTGTTAGCTGGATTGCGGGAGACCCGCTGGCCGGTGATGTGGTTCCCGGTTCCGGCGGGTGCCGCAAGGTGCGCTGGTCGCGCGCCGGAATGGGTAAGCGGGGCGGCGTCCGGGTGATTTATTTCAATCGCTCCGATGGTCAAGTCTGGCTGTTGATCGCTTATGCCAAGGATAAATTCGATAACCTGCCTGCCGGTTTTCTGGCACGGCTTAAGGAGGAGGTGGAACATGGACAAGGAAATGCA
>JAIRZC010000271.1 GCA_031267455.1 Accumulibacter sp.
AACACAGACGATCGGATCGATCATCCGTCCGGCGTCGTATTGCGGTATCGTCGGTTTTAAAACCTCGTTCGACCACCTTCCGACAGATGGCATCGTCTTTTTTTCGCGCAGCCTCGACCACGCCGGATTTTTTTGTCTTTCCGTAGCTGAGGCCAAGAGCGTTTTTGACGCGATTACTCTGCGAGCGGCTCCGGCAAAAATCCCGCGCCGCGAAGTTTTCCGGCTTGCCGTCCCGGAAGGCGCGTATCTGCGCCAAGCCGGGTCCGAAATGCGCGAACATCTGGAAAAAAGTCTCGCCGCATTGGCCGGAAAGCCGGATTTTGAAGTAATTCGCGTTCGCTGTCTCGACGCGGTGGAAAGCCTGAACTTTCGTCATCTGGCGCTCGCAAGCGCGGAATTTTCGCTCGAACACGTGCGCTGGTTCGATACCTTCGAGGCGCTTTACCGCCCGCGCACGGCCGCGTGCATTCGTGAAGGCCGAAAGGCCGGGCCGCGCGCGATCGAAAAAGGAAAGCGTTCGCAGCGCGAATTGCGAGAAATGCTCCTGGAACTCATGGCGGAATACGAAATCGACGCGTGGGCTTGCCCTTCCGCGGTGGGTGAAGCCGACAAAGGACTCGCGTTTACCGGATCCCCGGTCATGAATCTTCCCTGGACGCACGCCGGCCTTCCCGCTCTGTCCCTGCCGATGGGCTTCGGGAGGCAGGGGTTGCCGCTCGGAATGCAGCTCGTCGGCGCCTTCGGCGAAGATAGCGCCCTGCTCGAAACCGCTGAAGCCGTCGAAAAGGCGATGGAATGATCGTGGCCGGGCCGCCGAAACCCGTGGCATGCGCGCGGCATTCTCTGGTATGCTTGGCGTCGGTTGAGCTTATGGATCGTAGGTGAAACGAGATGGCGAACACATCCTGTCTTTCGTCTCTTCGAATCTGTATCGTGTGGTTTGCCGCGCTGGCGCTTGCGGCCTGTGGCGGCTTGCCGCCCGAACCGTCCGTTCCCCACGGGCGCGCGAGGGTGGCTGGAAAAAAAGGGCAGGACGTCGTTCTGTTCGCGATGGGCCTCGTCGACGTTGCCTATCGCTTCGGCGGAAAAACCCCCGAGGCCGGTTTCGATTGCAGCGGGATGGTGACCTACGTCTATCGGGAAGCCATCGGCCTTGGTGTGACGGGCCGTGCCGTCGATATCGCCCGAAAAGGCCGGCCGATTGCCAAAAATGAGCTTCGGCCGGGGGACCTCGTCTTTTTCAACACACTGAACTCGCCGTTTTCGCACGTCGGCATCTATATCGGCGAGAACCGCTTCATCCACGCGCCCTCGACCAACAGCCGCGTGCGCGTCGACTCGATGAGCGCGAGCTATTACTCGAAGCGTTTTCACGCGGCGCGCGCGTACTTCGACAACTGATCATGGCAGCCTTCCTGGCGCGCGCTCCAGCCCGCGCCCGACGAGCGGCGCGGCTGCTTTTCGCCAAATCACCCAGTAAAATCGAGGTGTTGAACGACATCAACGGCGATCTGGTCAATTTATACCGCGTGGTGAAACACCATCTGGACGAATTCGCGCGGCAGTTCCGCCGGGCGCTGGCCAGGCGCCAGATGTTCGAGTGGATGAAAGAGACGCCGCCGGAAACACTGACGGATATTCAACGCGCAGCACGGTTTTTCTACCTCCAGAAGCTGGCCTTCGGCGGCAAGGTGATCGGCCAGAACTATGGCACGTCTGGCACGACCCCGATGCGGATTGATCTGTTGCGGCTGGAGGAAGACCTGATCGCGGCGCATCTGAGACTCCATCAGGCCAACTGGATTGATTGGTATTTCCCGACCTCGTAGAGATGAGACACGCGCCATACGTGGATGGGTCGCAACGGTTCATTGCAATGACTGCGATACGCCCAGGGATGGAGGCGAAAGGGAGATTCACGGCGCGCGAAATTGACATCCCGCGCCTTTTTTCATTAGAATAACCAGTTTCCCGTAATCAAGTATAAGGACAGTGTTCCAAATGAAGACTTTTTCCGCCAAACCGCATGAGGTACAGCGCGAATGGCTTGTTGTCGATGCCACCGACAAGGTGCTTGGTCGCCTTGCGTCGGCAATCGCTTACCGGTTGCGCGGCAAGCATAAACCGGAGTATACGCCGCACGTGGACACCGGGGATTACATCATCGTGACCCATGTTGAAAAATTGCGCGTGACCGGGAACAAAGCCGAGGACAAGAAATATTTCCGCCATTCGGGCTTTCCGGGAGGCGTTCATGAAACGAATTTTGCCAAGATGCAGCAGCGTTTCCCTGGAAGGGCGCTCGAAAAAGCGGTCAAGGGCATGCTTCCCAAAGGCCCCTTGGGCTATGCGATGCTGAAGAAAATGAAGTGCTATGCGGGAGACGCGCATCCGCACACGGCGCAGCAGCCGAAATTCCTGGAACTTTGAGAGGTCGAGATGGCGGATAATTTTTATTACGGCACTGGTCGCCGGAAAAGCGCGGTGGCGCGTGTGTTTCTCCGGCACGGAACGGGTGGTTTCATCATCAACGGAAGGGCGATCGATGATTTTTTCTCCCGTGAGACGGGGCGGATGATCGTCGCGCAACCTCTTGAACTCGTCGAACACACGAAGACTTTCGATATCCGGGTCAATGTTCACGGCGGCGGCGAGTCGGGACAGGCGGGCGCGATTCGCCACGGGATCACCCGCGCGTTGATCGAATACGACGCGACGTTGAAGCCTGCCCTGTCCGGCGCGGGCTTCGTGACGCGCGACGCGCGCGAGGTCGAGCGTAAAAAAGTCGGCCTGCACAAAGCGCGCCGCCGCAAGCAATTTTCCAAGCGCTGAGGCGTCGGTTCGCCTGAAAAAGCCGCCGCGGGCGGCTTTTTTACTTTATTGGAAACACTTTCCGGTTGGAAACCTTCCCCTTTACGGGGGATAATCAGGCACGGGAGGCGGGTTCCTCTTTCCGTGCTGCCCGGTCACGGGCGTGGATTGAAACATTGTTAATATTTTTTCAGTCTGTGGAGTGAAGGATGTTCAAGGTCGGGATTGTCGGAGGCACAGGGTATGCGGGAGCCGAGCTCCTGCGTCTTCTGGCGCAGCACCCCGCCGTCGAGTTGCGCGTCATTACGTCGCGCGCGGAGGCGGGGAAACGCGTCTCCGACATATTTCCAAGCCTGCGCGGTCGCGTCGATCGCGTTTTCGAGTCTCCCGGCGCCTTGGCCCTGAAAACCTGCGACCTGGTTTTTTTCGCCACGCCGAACGGCATTGCCATGCAACAGGCGCCTGAATTGCTCGATGCGGGGTTACGGGTCATCGACTTGGCCGCCGACTTTCGCCTTGCCGATACGGTCGAATGGGAAAAATGGTACGGTATGCCGCACGCTTGTCCGGAGTGGGCGGAGAAAGCCGTCTATGGGCTTCCCGAACTCAACCGAAGCGCGATCCGCGACGCGCGGCTCGTCGCGAACCCCGGATGTTACCCGACCGCGGTCCTGCTCGGCTTTGCGCCGCTGGTCAAAGCCGGCGCCGTCGATCCGCTTCATTTGATCGCGGACGCCAAATCGGGCGTTTCGGGCGCGGGGCGCAAGGCCGAGACGGCCTTCCTTTTTTCCGAGGCTTCGGATAATTTCAAGGCCTACGGCGCTTCAGGCCATCGCCATTATCCCGAAATACGGCAGATATTGGCGCGAATGTGCGGCGGCGAGGCCGAACTGGTCTTCGTTCCCCACCTGACGCCGATGATTCGCGGGATCCACGCGACGCTTTACGCGAGAATCCGTTCGGAAACGGATTTCCAGGCGCTTTATGAAAAGCATTACGCGAACGAATTTTTTGTCGATGTCATGCCCGCCGGGTCGCACCCGGAAACGCGCTTCGTCCGCGCGGCCAATTTCTGCCGGATTGCCGTGCATAGGCCGCGGGGCGGCGATACCCTGGTCGTCCTTTCGGTCATCGATAATCTCGTGAAGGGCGCGGCGGGCCAGGCCGTCCAGAATATGAACCTCATGCTGGGCTTGGATGAAACGGAAGGTTTATGTCAATTGCCGCTGCTTCCCTGAAGTTCAGGCGCTTCCGGCAGCGCTTCGGAATCAACGCGCCGCGCGTCGCGGTGCGTACCCACGTGCCCTGGTACTGGCACGCGCTCTCGCTGGTCGTCGTCTTCGCGCTGGCCCTGGCGGTCACGATGTGGCTGTACGAGCCGGAATTTCGCCTCACGGGCTTTGAGCGTAACGAGACGCAAAGCGAGATCGAGTCGCTCAGGAAGACCGTTGCGGAATTGAGCGAAGAGCTGAATCGATTGCGCGCGCTGTCGAAAACGACCGAGAGCAGCTTCCAGATCGAACATACCTTGCGGCAGCAGTTGGCCAGCCACATGAAGCAGCTCGAAGTCGAAAACGCCGCGTTGCGCCAGGACCTGGCTTTTTTCGAGACGCTGATGCCGTCCTCGATGCGGGGCGACGAGGGAATCAAGGTCGATCACCTGAGGGTCGAACCCGGGGATGTTCCCGGGGAGTATCGCTACCGGCTGCTCGCCGTCAACAGCTTCGGTCGCCAAACGAAGGAAGTCAAGGGGAATCTCCAATTTTTCGTCGGCGTGAGCCAGGAGGG
>JAIRZC010000096.1 GCA_031267455.1 Accumulibacter sp.
CCATGGCTTGCGCGGACGCCGCGTCGAATGCCTTCGCTCATGACGAAGACTGGAAAGTGGCGGCGGAAAAACAAAGATCGGCCAGAAAACCAGGCGGGCACAGCGCGTTCGGCGCTATGCGCGAACGTATTTTCCGGTGCGAAATAATAATTCCATTGCATTACAGGGAGAGCGAAAATGTGCCTACAGTTGGAACTTTTCGGTAACGAACTGCTTATTCATACTCCTGAGCCGGCAAGTTTGCGCTCGTATGCCGAGATGCCCGCGGAAATGCGGCTGAGCGAATTTTTCGACCTTTACCTCGAATCGGTACGCCATCGGCTCAAGTCCGCTTATTACAAGGAGAGATGCCTGATCCGCCTGGAACGTTCCTTCGGAAATCGTTTCGTCGCTGAATTGAAAAAGGTCGACTTGATGGAGTACATAGAACGCGAACGCAAGAACGGGAAGATGTTCTCGTCGATCTCGGTCGACCTTTTGAACCTTTCGAGCGTTTTTACGCATGTGAAAAAATATTATGGATGGGAACTTCAGAATCCGGTCGCCGGCCTGCCTTTCGTCGCTTCGCAAAAGCGTGTCCGCTATATCGAAAAAGAGGAGGCCGCGCGGCTCCTGGAATGCGCGAAACTGACGCGGAACGAGGCACTCGCCGATTTTATCGAGCTGGCGCTGAACACCGGGTGCAGAAAGGGCGAACTGCTCCAGCTACGCTTTCGGGATATCGACCGCAAGCGGAATATCCTGACCCTGGATTCCAAGACGACCAAGACCGGGAAACCCCGCTATATTCCGATCAACCGGAGCGCGCGGATCGTTTTCGACCGGAGGGACACTTTCCGTCAAAGGTATTGTCCCGATTCTCCCTGGGTTTTTTGCAAGAGGTCGGGAGATCGCTACCAGGCTATCAACTGGACATTCGACAAGGCAGTCAAGCTGGCCGGAATCAGGAATTTTCATATCCACGATCTTCGCCATACCTTCGCGAGCTGGCTTGTCAGCGAGGGGGTCGAACTGGCGAAGATACGGGATCTCCTTGGGCACAGCTCGATTACGATGACGGAACGCTACGCGCATCTCGCGCCGGACAGGCTCCACGACGCGGTGAATGTCCTGGACAAACTGACTCGCTGACAGGAGGCTCCGACGCTCGATTTACCGGCCCTCGCCCTCGCCGCGCGCGCCTGAATCTACGTATTCCAACCGGCCTTATCGATGAGAATCCGGCCAAAGCCGCGCCAGATAAAAAATCCTACATGGATACATTGGAAGCTGAAGTCCTGAAAGCATGAAGTCTCATACTATTCACGGATAAGCTTTTGAGTTTTTTAGACAAATATTTTGAAGAAGGCGGCTCCTGCAGCGAAGAGGGTAGCGCCGACAACAAGCAGATACCATCGATTTTCTTTGTCGATTTTTCGGGTTTCGGCCATGATTTTTTCGATTTCCGCAAGCGCCTTGTCGTTCTCGATAAAAATCCGTCTCGCTTCTTCGTACTTTCGCGCTTGATCGTTGAGAATATCTTCTGTCGTCATGATTATCTCCTTTCATCCAGTTTATAACAAATGATGGGCCAACAAGCACTGGATTTCGGAGTTTCCCGACGCGGGTTCAAGGGGATGTCGATTTTGGGCGAGAAAAAATGCGCAAAACAAAAAAATTGGGAGTGTTGCGGCGCGCCCCGCGCGACTGAATCTACATATTCCAACCAGCCTTATCGATGAGAATCCGGCCAAAGCCGCGCCAGATGAAAAAATCCAGCATGGATACATTGAAACCAGAAGTTATAAAACCATGAAGCCTTATAACTAAAAGTGAAGGAAAACAGGCGCGTCTGCCCTTTTTGCTCGTTTTTCTGTGATTTATGGAGATATATAAATGCAGAAAAAACTGATTGCCCTGGCGGTCGCGGGTCTCGCATCGGGCGCGGCGTACGCGCAGACGAACGTCACGATCTACGGCGCGGCCGACGCGACGTTTGAAGTCGTCCAGGCCAAGGATGCGTCGATTGGTAATGATATTTTGAGGTACAACCGCGTTGCTTCGAATTCGTCGATCTTGGGTTTCCGCGGTAGTGAAGACTTGGGCGGCGGCCTGAAAGCGATCTTCCAGTTTGAAGGCGGTGTCTCGCTTGATCAGAATACCACTTTGGGTTTCAGCCGTGATACCTTCGTCGGTCTGCAAGGCGGTTTCGGCCAAGTCAAGGCCGGGCTGATTACCGGCCCGGCGCGTAGCCTCGGCGCGGCGGTTGACCTGACCGTCGGTGCGACCGGCATCGGCGCGAACACCGCGATGCTCGGCAAGCTCGGTGGCAATGTCTCGGCGGGCGGACTCGGTACCGGCGAGGCATTCAGCTACTGGGATACGCGCCGCGCGAATTCCGTTCAATACGTGACGCCGAAGTTCGGCGGCTTTGAAGTCCGCGCGATGTACGGCGCGGGTGAGGTGCGTCCACAAGGCACCAAAGCGGCGGCAACGTATGAGATCGGCGGCTTCTACAGCAACGGCCCGTGGTACGCCGGCTTGACCTACGGTCAGGCGAAACCGAATACCGCTGGCTACCTTACCTCTAATGGTATGTATGGCGAGAAGATGACCAATATCCGTTTGGCGGGTACCTACACCTTCCAGGCGGGTCATAAGATCTCCGCGTTGTTTGAACAAAACAAGGCTACCGATGTGACTCTCATTCCTGCTGGACAAGCAGACGTGAAGTCCTACACGTGGGGCCTCGGCGGCAAGTTCAAGGTCTCGCAACCCGGCGCGATCATCGCGCAGTTCTATCAGGTGACCAAGCTCAAAGGCATGGATGACGCCAACGACTTCAAAGCCAACCTCCTCGCCATCGGCTATGAGCATTCATTGTCGAAGCGCACGACCGTGAAGGCCTATTATTCTCGCATCTCCAATAAAGACAATGCGGGCTACAACTACGGAATCGGAAACATCGCTGGCGCACGGCCAGGCTCCGACCCGACCGGCATTTCCGTCGGCGTTCGCCACAGCTTCTGATATCGTCTGACCGCGATTTCAAAATTAAATGGGCGCTTTCGGGCGCCCATTTTTTTCGAGTGACGTCAGATTAAACATCCGATCTTACTCTCCGGAAAGAACTTGATTTCCCAACCGAATGCGAGCGCGCGCTTTTGAACGAATGCGAAAAAGTCTTTCTCCCAAAGCCGTCGGGCCAAGTGGATTTGAACCTCCCCTCCGTTACGCTATCCGAGAGGGATTCCGGCTAGATGCAGGGTCGAACCGCCGAAAATTATCCCGACCTCTAGCTGACACCTTCCACATCGAAGTCTCTTTCATCTTCGGGGGTGCTTCCAGCTTTCATGACCGTTAGATGGGCTTATTTTACGATCAAAAAAATGGGCGCTTAAAGCGCCCATTTTCAATTCCAAAAAACGCTTTTAAGCGCTATCAGAAGGTGTGACGGAGACCCACAGAGAAAGCCGTCGGCGCGGAACCCACGCCAATGCCAGTATCCGTCGGGCCTTGGGTAATTCTGCCGATTCCGTAGTTATAGAGCGCGGCGTCCTTGTTGTTGATCCGCGAATAGAAAGCGCGGATCATCGTGCGCTTCGACAGCGAATGCTCATAACCGACCGAGAAGAAGTTCGCCTTGTAGTCGTTGGCGTCATCCGCGCCTTTCAGCTTGGCAACGTGATAGACCTGCGCGATGATCGCGCCGGGCTGCGAGACCTTGAACTTGCCGCCGAGTCCGTAGGTGCGCGACTTCACGTCCTCGCCAGCCACATTGAGCCCCGACCAATCATCCGCCTTGTTTTGTTCGACCAGAACCGCGATCTTGTGACCCGCCTGGAAGGTGTAGGTGCCGCCGAAGCGAATGATCGAGCGTTTTTCAAGTGTGCCTAAACCACTACCAGGGAGTGCTGCCGTCGGGCCACCGACGAATCCAGCCCTTTCCGCCTTCGCCTGTCCATAGACCAAACCGGCGTACCACGGGCCGTTGTTGTAGAAAGCGCCGATTTCGTACGTCTTGCCGGCTTTGTTGACGGCAGTACCCGAAGTCGCGCGGTTTTCGCCGGCACCGTAGAGCGCGCGGACTTCAAAACCGCCGAACTTAGGCGTTACGTATTGAACCGCGTTCGCGATCCGCGTATCCCAGTAGCTGAAGCCCGCTCCGTTGTCGCCGCCGAGTTTGCCCATCAACGGAATGGCCGAAGCGACGCCGGTCGCGCCGGCGACGAGGTCGACCGTCGCGCCCAAGCTACGCGCCGAACCGGTCAGGAAGCCGAGCTTGATCTGACCGGCGTTACCTTGCAGACCGACGAAAGTGTCGCGCTGCGAACCGTTGAGTCCACCCGCTTCGAGGTTGATATTCGTTTCCATCTGGAAGAGGGCTTTCAGGCCGCCGCCCAAATCTTCACTACCGCGGAAACCCAGGATCGAGGAATTGGAATTGACCCGCGAGAAATTCTTGATGTCTTGGCCATTGACTTCAGCGCTCTTGGCCTGGACGACTTCGAAGGAGGCATCGGCGACGCCGTAGATCGTGACGTTCGTCTGCGCGTACGCCGCGCCCGATACGAGACCCGCGACCGCCAGGGCAATCAGTTTTTTCTGCATTTATATATCTCCTAAAATTACAATTTCGGACGCTTTACCAACTAAATCAAAAGGTTGTTTCTACCTTTTAAAGCGCTGTGTTTTGAGAGATATAAAAAATGGGGCAACCCCTGCCTTTTCCCCTTATCCATCCTTGGTCAGCCCTGCAAAATACCTGTACCTCGCATGAACAGGGGATATCGCAAGGGTTTTTCCAACAGTTGAGAAATCAAAATACAGGGGACTGAAAGCTGGAAAAAATTGAGTGTTTAGCCCCGGCATTTGGGAGCGCAAACCCTACCCTTCACTTGGAAGGAGTAGCTATGGACAAGTTTTACACGGAAAGAGCGCCGCGACGGACGGAGGAAGCGCGTCGAGCGACACAACAGAGTCAAGAAAACTTGAGAATCGCTGGTCAAGGCGTTACGGGATCAAACTCAAGGTGATCACAATTAAAGAAGCGTCTGTCGGACAGGAGTTTTCACGCCGGCCCAAAGCGAGCGCACTCAAGTATCCTGTCCAGGAAAGAAGAAGCCTTAATCCTAGCCTTGCAGCGGTTTAGCCAGTGGCCACCGGATGACTTCTGTCGCGCCTAGTTTCCTTCGTCTATTTCGCTCCTCATGCATCACGGTGCGGCCTTCGAGTCGAATTCAGCGTTTTTTTATTGGCGGCAGGTCAGTACAGGTCCCGTACGCGAGTTCAGCCGCGAGTCCGATGCTTTCGCTGAAAGTCGGGTGCGGGTGGATCGTGCGACCGATATCGACCGCGTCGCAACCCATCTCGATCGCAAGCACGACTTCCCCGATCATGTCGCCTGCGCCGGGACCGATCAGTACACCTCCGATGAGACGCCCAGTTTCGATGTCGAAGATGAGCTTGGAAAAGCCCTCGTCGGCACGGCTCGCGATTGCGCGTCCCGATGCCGCGAGCGGGAATTTGGCGACGTTGACGCTCCGGTTTTCCTTTTTTGCCACGTCTTCGGTCACGCCAGCCCACGCGATTTCGGGGTGCGTGTAAGCGACGCCGGGAATGACTTTCGCGTCGAAAGCCGATTTGCCTCCAGCGGCGGCTTCGGCGGCGACATGGCCTTCGTGGACGGCTTTGTGCGCGAGCATCGGTTGTCCGACGATGTCACCGATCGCGAAAATGTGCTGGACATTGGTACGCATCTCTTCATTGACCGGGATGAAGCCGCGCGCGTCGACGGCGACTCCGGCTTTTTCGGCGTCGATTTTCGAGCCGTTGGGAACGCGACCGACGGATTGCAGGATCATGTCGTAACGCGCCTCGTCGTTCGAAACGTCGCCCTCTGTGCTTTCGAAGCGCACGTAAAGGCCGTCGCCACGCGCATCGACCGCGACGGTCTTCGTCTTGAGCATCACGCGGTCGAAATGTCCGAAATTCTTTTTTTCCCATATCTTGACGGCGTCGCGATCGGGGCCGGGCATCAACGTGTCAAGCATTTCGACGATGTCGGTCCGCGCGCCAAGCGCGGAATAGATCGACGCCATTTCAAGTCCGATGATCCCACCGCCTATGACGAGCATTTTTTCCGGGACGAAGGGCAGGTTAAGCGCACCGGTCGAATCGACGATACGCGGATCGTCTGGAAGGAAGGGCAGGCGCGCGGGCGCGCTTCCAGCGGCGATAATGCAACGCCCGAAGCGGACGACCTTACTCGTGCCACCGTCCGGGGCGACGATCAGATGATGCGCGTCGAGAAAACGACCGCGGCCACGCAGGACATCGACCTTCCTCGCCTTGGCCATTGTGGCAAGCCCGCCCGTGAGCCTGGCGACGACTTTGGCCTTGTGCGCGCGTAATTTGTCGATATCAATTTTCGGCG
>JAIRZC010000275.1 GCA_031267455.1 Accumulibacter sp.
CAGATCGAGCACCAGATCGAGTCGGCTTATTCCCGCGAAGTCTCCCTGCCTTCGGGCGGCGCGATCGTGATCGACCACACCGAGGCGTTGGTCTCGGTCGACGTCAATTCGGGACGTTCGACGCGCGGCGCCGATATCGAGGAAACCGCGTTCAAGACAAATCTTGAAGCCGCGGAGGAAATCGCCCGCCAATTACGTCTGCGCGACTTGGGCGGCCTCGTCGTCATCGATTTCATCGATATGGAGACTTCGCGCAATCAACGCGAAGTTGAATCCCGTCTGCGCGAAAACCTGCGCCTCGACCGCGCGCGCGTCCAGACAAGCAAGATCAGCCGTTTCGGCCTGATGGAATTGTCGCGCCAACGGCTTCGCCCCGCGCTCGAAGAATCCAGCTACATCACCTGTCCGCGTTGCTCGGGAACGGGTCATATCCGCGGCACGGAATCCGCCGCGCTACATATCCTTCGTATTCTCGAAGAAGAAGCGATGAAAGAAAACACGGCGGCGATTCAGGCGCAGATACCCGTCGACGTCGCGACCTTTTTGTTCAACGAAAAACGCTACGACCTTCAGGCCATCGAATTACGGCACAAGGTCGGCATTCTGTTGATCCCGAATACGCACCTGAATCCGCCGCAGCACAGCATTGCTCGTTTGCGTCACGACGAACTCAATCTCGATGATACCTCGCTGCCTTCTTATAAACGCGTCGACGCGCCCGAGGAAACCGAAACTCGGCAGCCGGTCTCCAGCGATCATCCGCCGCGCCAGGAGGCGGCTGTCAAGGGGATCAACGTTGCGCGTTCCGCGCCCCTCCCCAGGGCGCCGGAAAGGAAAACATCGGAAAAAGAAGGTCTCCTGGGCGGTTTCATCTCAATGATCGCGTCCTGGTTCGGGCCGGGGAATGCGGAAGAGGAAACGGTCGCGCCACCGCCATCCTCCCATCCCGAGAGGAAGCTTCGCGGCAGCGAACGACGTCATGGCGGCGAACGCCGCCGCAATGAAGACCGCGAAACCAAGGAAAAGCGTGAGACCCGGGAACCTTCCCGTTCGGGGCACGAGGAAAACGTCAAGCAACGCGAACCCAAGGAAGCGCGTGAAACACGCCGCCGGAACGGCGAGGGAAAACGCGCCAAGTCCAAGGAACCCGTAGTGGCCGGGACCGCCCTTCTCCTCGACGATTCCGGAGAAAAGCCTGCCGAGGAAAATGCATCCCGCCGGCGCGGTCGGCGCGGCGGTCGCCGTGAACGCGGGGAAGGCAAGGATATCCCAGCGGAAAAAACACAGGATACCGGCACAAATCCTGCATCCATCGCGCCTGCGGATGCTACCGCAACTTTTTCTCCGGAAATCGCGGGCGCTACGCAATCGCCGGAAATACCGCCGCTCGCCGAAACGCCTCTCCTGGGAGCGCCGCAACCGACGCTTCTTCTCCCTCTTTCCATGTCTGTTGGAGAAGTAGTCGAGACTTCTGGAATTTTGGGCGTTTCCGACGCGCCGACGACGGAACCCCTTCCTCCTTCCAAACCCGATACCGTGGAAAAAATCGCTAAGGCTCCCAAAGCCGCCGCGCCAAAAATCGCCGCATCCGAAACGATCGTCGAATTGCCGGAAATGAGCGAAATCGACATCCGCAAGGCGATCGAGACCAACGGCCTTGTGATGGTCGAAACCGACAGCGTGAAGATGGCCACACACGTCCCGGAAGAGGAAGCCAAACCCCGAGCGCCCAGGCGTCGTCGGCGCCAACCCGTCGCTGCCACAGTCGAGCCGCTGGTGATGGTGGAAACGCGCCACGCGGACCCGGAAGTCGAAACACCCGTTCAACCTTAAAGCGAGTCCCCGCGTCCGGGAGCGCAACATTGGAAAACAGCTCCCGGATGACGGAATCCGGCAACGAGGCAGGGAATCAGGCGTCGAAAAAAACCAATCGTCAGCGCCGCGAGCGATTTTACAGATGAAATCGGCGTGATGCGCTGACGATCATTCGATCAGCACGTGCTGTCTTTTTGGATAAAGCGAAACGGGTTGGAGCAATTCGCTGAGTTCTATTTTCTCTTCGGCTCCGGATTGCCCGCCCAGGATGCTGTACGAAAGTCCGGTCACCCGCTTGAATTGATCTGAAATCGAAAGAAAAACATCGACGAGCCTTGGGTCGAAATGCTTTCCACTCCCTTCCGAGATGATCGAGACAGCGCGATCGTGCGGCATCGGCTTCTTGTACGGACGCTCCGCAATCAGCGCATCATAAACATCCGAAATCGCCATCAACCTTCCCTGCAAGGGGATATTCTCCCCGGAAAGTCCGGCCGGATACCCTGAACCATCCCATTTTTCGTGATGGGTCAGCGCAAATATCTTCGCGTAATCGAGAAACGATTCTTCGTTGACGCGATGCCGGATTTTTTCGATAATTTGCGCGCCGAAGGTCGTATGCGTTTTCATTTCATTGAATTCCTCGGGCGTCAACGGCCCGGGTTTTTTCAGGATGCTGTCGCTGATGCCGATTTTCCCCACATCGTGCAACTGCGCCGAAACGAAAAAATAGCGGTCCTTGATCCATTCGAGCGCCTGCTCTCGATGAAGATTCTGCTCCGCCATGGCATTGACGAGGATCTGAAGGTAGTAGCGCGTGCGCTCAATGTGCCCGCCCGTAATGTCGTCCCGGCATTCGACAAGTTCCGCCATCGTCTGTAACACGACATTTTGCAGGTTGAAAACGTCTTCCGTCTTCTTCTCGACCATCTCCTGGAGATTGTCGTTATAATCCTGAAGCTCTCTTTTCTGTGATTCGAGCATGGAATGAAGCTCGATACGCTTCAAGAGGAGAGGAGGAGAAAACGGTTTCGAGATGTAGTCGACGGCGCCAAGCGACAAACCTTCCAGTTCGCTGTTCGAATCGTTTTTCGCCGTCAGGAAAATGACGGGAATGGGCGCCGTTTTCGTATCTGCCTTCAGTTGCCTTATCACGGCATACCCATCCATCTCAGGCATTTCGATATCCAGCATGATGAAGTCGGGCGTCACCTTTTCAAGCATTTTGAAAAGTTTTTCGCCTGAAGAGAGCGTAAATACATTGTACTTATCACGCAGGACGTTCTTTCCAATCGTCAGGTTGGAAATATTATCGTCCACCAGCATGATCGTTTTACGCGCGTCATCCGCAAGCACTTTGATTTCCTCCTTGCTTTTTTCTCATATTATCTACCATTCTCACAAGAATTAATGAACTTGTTTCAGATTTCGGCGATTTCCACGAGAGTATGGATCGGCGTAAAGTCGAACAACTCCACGACATCGGCGTTTCGCATGCGAACGCATCCATGCGACCCGGGGAAAAGAAGCGACACAGAGTCGGGGCAGCCATGAATATAGATATAACGACGCATGGTATCGACATCGCCCAAGCGATTTTTCCCAGAGTCAAGCCCTGAAAGCCAGAGTATTCTCGTCAAAATCCAATCCCTTCCGGGCGAAGCCGATGCGAGCGACGGCGAATAGATTTCACCCGTGGGGCGACGCGCGGAAAAAACGGCGTTCATCGGTTGCCCCGCGCCGATTTTCGCTCTGACGATGTGTTTTCCTCGCGGCGTGCAACAACTGCCGTTGCGCTCCCCCAACCCGCGGGACGATGTCGAGACGGGCCAGGCGCCGGATACCTGGCCGGAATCCTCACTCAAAACAAGCGTCTGGCGCGCGATCGAAATCCGGATGCGCATCAGGGCATGACGCGGCGAAGCCGCCGGCCAGCAAAAAAATCCGACAAGACTTTCGCGCACTCATCCGCCAGAACACCACCCACGACGAAGGCGGCGTGATGATTCAGGCGCTCGACGGCGAAGAGATCGATAATGCTTCCGTGCGCGCCGGTCTTCGGGTCGCGCGCGCCATAGACGACACGCGCAATCCGCGAGTGGAAAATGGCGCCGGTACACATCGCGCAGGGTTCCAGCGTCACGAAAAGCTCACACTCGGGGAGACGATAGTTCTCCAGATGGCGCGCGGCATCGCGCAAGGCGGCGATTTCGGCGTGCGCCGTCGGATCGTGGTCGCCGATCGACGAGTTGAATCCGCGTCCCACAATGACGCCCTTACGAACGACGACGGCGCCGACCGGAACTTCCCCGAGGCATTCGGCTGAAAGCGCAAGAGAAATCGCCTCACGCATGAAAAACTCATCTTGCATACATTCCTTATAAAACAGCCTGTGGCTCACCGGATCCCGGTG
>JAIRZC010000156.1 GCA_031267455.1 Accumulibacter sp.
ATCAGCTTATTATTCGGCGCGATGCTGTCGATATACTCGACGATCACGCGCGAATCGAAAAGCACGGTCGAGTCGTCGAGAATCAGCACCGGAACTTTGCCAAGCGGATTGAAATCCGGAACCGTCGTCCCGGAATCCCACGGGGATTGCGCTTCAAAATCGCAATCAATTTTCTTTTCGGCCAGCACGATGCGCACCTTGCGCACATAAGGGCTGGTCCACGATCCGATAAGTCTCATCAAAAACTCACTCCGGTTGTAAAACAAAAAGTTCTTTCAGCTCGACGACCGGGCCGGGCGCCACGCTTTGTCGACGCCGAAAGTCCTCGCAATCCGCTTCCCCGGCCCTGGATCGTCGGCATGGTTTCCTCGTTCTTCCAATGCGTAAAGGTGTTTTTCTACGCGAGTCTGTCTCGTCATGTCGCTGCATATCCCAAGATCGAAAGAGCCTCGCCAAGCGCGGCGACCGCGTCTCTTTGCGGCTTGAACGATTCATGGACGAAATCCAACGCTTCCGCGCCGTTTTTTCGCGCGCTCGCGCTCGTAGATCGAAACAGGGGATGAAAAGTTATTTTTTATAGTTTATAACAAAACGCCTCTCTGAAAAAATCCGCATGGAAACCTCCGTTTTTTCACGCCTTCTGTATCATTGCGGCGACCGGGGAAAATCCCGACGCCGGATGATGCGGACGATACAACATTTATTGGAACGATCTACGCGAATTTTTTGACTAATCTACGTATAAAAGAGGACTTTGTTTATGCCAAGTTTCGATACGCTGGACGCGCTTTCGCCGCTCGATGGGCGTTACGCGGAAAAAATGGACGCCGTGCGCGTTCTCTTTTCCGAAACCGGATTGACGCGCCACCGTCTTTGGGTCGAAATCGAATGGCTAAAAGCGCTGGCGGACGAGCCCGCTTTTACCGAGATCGCACCTCTTTCCCCGGACGCGCGAGCTTCGCTCGACGCGCTGGTCGAAAACTTCGGGATCGGGAGCGCGCGCCAAATCAAGGAAATCGAAGCCTCGACGAACCACGACGTGAAAGCGCTGGAATACTGGATACGTGACCAGCTGCAAAAGACCGGCGGAATCGATGAAACCGCGCGCGTATCGGGCTTCGTCCATTTCGCCTGCACGTCCGAGGATATCAACAATCTTTCGCACGCGTTGATGCTCAAAAAAGGGCGCGACGAGGCGCTGCTTCCCGTGTTCGATCGTCTCGTCTCCCGCCTGCGCGAACTCGCGCGCCTCCATGCCGGTCTGCCAATGATCGCGCGCACGCATGGGCAGCCCGCGACGCCGACGACGCTCGGAAAAGAAGTCGCCAACGTCGTCTACCGGCTCGAACGCGCGCGCGCGCGGATATCCGGCGTTATCCTGACCGGAAAAATCAACGGGGCGACGGGCAACTACAACGCGCATCTCGTGGCCTACCCGGATTACGACTGGGAAACGTTCGCGCGGCGCTTCGTCGAACGATTCGGCCTGGAATTCAACCCCTACACAATACAAATCGAGCCGCACGATACGATGGCCGAATTATTCGATGCCCTCGCGCGCGCCAATACCATACTGATCGACCTCGACCGGGATATCTGGGGCTATATCTCGCTCGGCTTCTTCAAACAAAAGCTCAAGGCGGGTGAAGTCGGCTCATCGACGATGCCGCATAAGATCAACCCCATCGATTTCGAGAACTCCGAAGGAAACCTCGGGCTTGCGAATGCCCTCTTCCGCCACTTTTCGGAAAAGCTGCCGATTTCGCGCTGGCAGCGCGACCTGACCGATTCGACCGTGTTGCGGAACATGGGCGTCGCGCTGGGTCATACCCTGCTCGGTTACTCCTCGCTGCTTCGCGGGCTGGAAAAGCTCGAAGCGAATCCCGACGCGCTCTTCGCCGACCTCGACGCCCACTGGGAAGTCCTGGCCGAAGCCGCGCAAACCGTGATGCGGCGCTACGGAATCGCCAACCCTTACGAAAAACTCAAAGAGATGACGCGCGGAAACCGCGTTTCGAGCGAGGCGATGCAAGAATTCATCGCCTCGCTCGAAATTCCACGCGAAGCCAAGGAGAGACTCCTGAAACTGGCGCCGTCGGATTACATCGGAAAAGCGGCCGATCTCGCGCGAAGAATTTGAAGAAAAGGCCGCTTTGCGGCGGGAATTCCGAACCCGGATGGGGCTGGAAAAATCCGACCCGATGTCGCTCTATTTCAATTCCCGCGAAAGTGGGCTGAAAACGATGGGAACCCAGGTATAGGCCTTGCCGTCCCGACGGATGTGGCCAATCCCCGGAAAAGGCAGATGCATCCCGGCGACGAGCAGTTTCTCTTTTGCCGCCTTCGCGAAAATCCTCTTTCGGGAAGCAATAGCCTTTTTCGGGTCGCTGTCGAAATCGATGCTCACTTCTGGATGCGAGAACTGGATCGCGTAGTTATGCACGAGGTCGCCGAGGATCAAGAGTTTTTCCCCCTGGCTTTCGAGCCGATAGCTCGTATGCCCCGGCGTATGTCCGAAAGTGTCCATCGCGTGGATACCGCGCTGGATTTCCTGTTCGCCCACGAAAACTTTCCATTGTCCGCTCTCGATGTAGGGCGCGGCAGCAGCGCGCGCCATCCTGAAAAACGATTTGGCGCCGTCGGGCGCCATGGCGGCGATATTTTCATCGAGCCAGAAATCATTGTCGCGTCCAGACGACCAAATGTCGGCGTTGACGAAAACCCGCTGTCCGTCGGGCGTAACGAGGCCGTTGATGTGGTCGACGTGCAGATGCGTGAGCAGGACGACGTCGACCTGGTCCGGCGTATGACCCGCCGCCTTCAGGTTATCGACGATGTGGCCGAGGTTAGGCCCGAGGAGCTTCGCGGCGCCAGTGTCGATGAGGATCAGTTTTCCGCCGGTGTTGACGAGGAAAGCGTTGACGGCGGTCTGCAAGGTCGGCCCTTCAAGGAAAAAACGCGCGAGTTGTTCCTCGATTTTCCGGACGGGCGCGTTCTTGAAGAGCGTGACGTCAAGGTTCGATGGGCCGTCGTAGAGCGCGGTGATCTGGAAGTCGCCGAGAGCGACGCGGTAATAGCCGGGAACCTGCAACTGCGCGGGAGGCGCCTCTGCGAAGGATGCCGCGGAAAACAGGGTGAAAAGCGCGCCTGCGAGGAAGCGGTTCATGCGGTGGATAAAACGGGGATGATCCATGATATCTCCTGTCGTTTGCAAAGGGCGCCGGCGCGGTTTTGAATCGTCGGTCGCTGGAAGTATAGACGAAGCTCGTTTCGGATAGAATCTTCGCCTGAAATTCTCATGGGAAATTCCCCTTGAGATGTCGATGAAAAGGCCTGCTCTTTTTCAAATACATTGCATGTCGCGATGGTGGAGAGAGAATCATGCCAAGAAAATCCACGTCATTTTCTTGGCTTTTAAATTCCTGAAGGTCTTTGCCGTCGCTTCTCCCCTAAAAGGGAGGTGGAGCGGGGAATTCGTGAAGTGTAGTGGTCAAGAAATATCGGACAGTTGGATAGGTTGTTGTCCTGTGATTAAAGACTCATAGACGTTGGGCGGCAGGTAACCCAAAGTCGAGTGCAAGCGGGTACTGTTGTAGAAGCCGACGATGTAATCCGTGATGTCACGAACCGCTTCTGCCGGGTTGGCATAGTC
>JAIRZC010000014.1 GCA_031267455.1 Accumulibacter sp.
GACGCAATCGAACTCGATTTCGTCGACCTTGGCGATTCCGCCAATGTCGCCGGGATACAGCGCGTCGACATCGACATGGTCTTTGCCGAAGAGACGGAAAAGGTGGCTGACTTTGAACGGGCGTTTCGCGTCGCCGACATAGAGCTGGGCGTCCTTGCGGAGCGTTCCCTGGTAGACCCGGAAAACGCCGAGCTTCCCGATGAAGGGGTCGCTGACGACTTTGAATACGTGGGCGAGCACGTGCTTTCCGGGATCGGGGGTGGCCTGGAATTCGGTCGCGTCGGGCGGGTTGCCCTTGAAGAAGGGGGGCGGATTGCCCTCGAAGGGGGATGGCGCGAGGCGGGTCAGGATGTCGAGGAGCTGCGGGATCCCCGCGCCCGTTTTTGCGGAAGCGAAGAGGATCGGGACCAAGTGCCCCTCGCGCAAGGCTTTTTCGAAAGACGCGTGAAGCTCGTCCGGCGTGGGTTCTTCGCCGTCCTCAAGGTAGCGCGCGAGGAGGCTTTCGTCCTCCTCGATGATCTGGTCGATGAGCGCGCGGTGGGATTCCGTAACCGATTCGAAATCGCTCTCGCCGCTGTCGTGGTTCAAAAGGTCGATGACTTCCCGACCGTGTCCCGAAGGCAGGTCAAGGAGCATACACTCGCGACCGAAACGCTCCTGGATGTTGGCGACGAGCTTGGGCAGATCGATGTTTTCGGCGTCGATCTTGTTGATGACGATCATTCGGCAAAGCTTGCGCTCGCTTGCTCTCCGCATCATCCGCTCGGCCGAGAGTTCGATTCCGGTCTGCGCGTTGAGGACAACCATGACTGTGTCGACCGCCGCAAGCGCGCCGATCGACTGTCCGGCGAATTCGGGGTAGCCCGGCGCGTCGATAAGGTTGACGTGAATGCCCTGCCAGGTAAAACGGGAAACCGAGGAATAAAGCGAATGGCCGAGTTCTTTTTCCTGCGGGTCGAAGTCGCAAACCGTGTTGCCCTTTTCGACCCAGCCCCGGCTTTGGATCGCGCCGGTCGCGGCGAGCAAGGTTTCGGCGAGCGTCGTCTTGCCCGAGGCGCCGTGACCTACAAAAGCGACAGTGCGGAGATTGGCGCTGACGTTCTGGTTCATGTTTTTCCCCCTACCGTATGGTCAAAAACGCCCGTTTCGGGCAAAACCCGCCCGAAACGGGCGGCGACGTCAAAAACTTTTTTGGTTCCGATTCCATTACACGCCGGGACGGGCGAAATTCAATTCTATTACACGCCGGGACGGACAAAAAGAGGATTCGCAAAAATCAAAGGGCCCAAAATTTCGCGAGCGAACGAAGAACCTAAGCCAAAATCGAAAAAATGAAGCCGATTCCTGTCTGAAAAAGATCGCTCAGTATTGACTTTGCGAACGCGCAGGAAGAGAATCCCAAAACTGATTTCTAGTCGCCCAATTGGGGAAATTCTTTTCAACACGTTGTCTAGCCGGAGGGAATAGCAATGGGAAACACTGAGAAGGACATTGCCACGTTACTCGAAAAACGTAACCTGGCAATGCTTGGTGGGGGTCAGAAGCGCATTGACGCCCAGCACGAAAAAGGCAAAAAAACGGCGCGCGAACGCATCGATTATCTTCTGGACAAGGGGTCGTTCCATGAATTCGGAACGTATGCCACCCATGGTCTGTCGACCTTTGGTCTCGACAAGCAGCGCTTCATCGGCGACGGCGTCGTGACCGGTTTCGGCAAGATAGATGGGCGTCCCGTCGCGATTTTCTCGCAGGATTTTACCGTCATGGGCGGTTCGTTCTCCGAAGTCCAGTCGCAAAAGATCAGCCGCGTCGCCGACACGGCGCTTGAGGCGGGAATTCCCCTGATCGGCATCGGCGATTCGGGCGGCGCGCGGATACAGGAAGGCGTCCGCAGCCTCGCGGCGTATGGTGAAATCTTCGTCCGCAACGTCATGTGTTCCGGTGTTATCCCGCAGATCCAGATCATCCTCGGGCCATGCGCGGGTGGCGCGGTATATTCGCCCGCGCTGATGGACTTCATCATCATGGCGGGACCGAGCTATATGTTCCTGACCGGCCCGCAGGTCATCAAGACCGTGACCGGCGAAGAAGTCACGACGGAAGACCTGGGCGGCGCGGCCGTTCATACGGGAACGAGCGGCGTTGCGCACCTTGCCGCCGAAACCGAGGAAGAAGGCCTGTCGCTGATCAAGAAGCTGTTGGCCTACCTGCCGCAGAACAACAACGAAGAGGCGCCGCGCGTGGTTTCGGGCGATTCGATCGAACGCCAGGAAAAAGCGCTGGATGTGCTGATTCCGGACGACCCGAACTCGCCTTACGACATCCGCGACGTGATCCAGCAAGTTTTCGACCGCGACAGCTTCTTTGAAATCCAGCCCGACTTCGCGGCCAACGCCGTCGTCGGTTTCGCGCGCTTGGATGGTTATGCGGTGTCCGTCATCGCCAATCAGCCCAGCTTCATGGGCGGCGCGCTCGACATCAATTCGAGCGACAAGATCGCCCGCCACGTCCGCATCGCCGACGCGTTCAATCTTCCGATCGTCACTTTCGTCGACTGTCCGGGATTCCTTCCGGGAACCGGCCAGGAATACGGCGGCGTCATTCGTCACGGCGCGAAGATCCTGTATGCCTATTGCGAAGCCACGGTGCCGATGGTATCGATCGTCACGCGCAAGGCCATGGGTGGCGCGTACCTCGCGATGAACTCGCGTCAAATGCGCGCCGACTTGACGTTCTCCTGGCCGTCCGGTCAGATCGCCGTCATGGGCGCGGAGGGCGCGGTCAACATCCTTTATACGAAGGATATCAAGGAAGCGGCAGATCCCAAGGCGCGCAAGGCCGAAATCATCGAATCGTACCGTCAGGAATTCCTGAACCCGTACCGCGCGGCCGATGTTGGCCAGACCGACGACGTGATCCTTCCGAGCGAAACGCGCCCGCGTCTTGCGCGCGCCCTCGAAGTCCTGCGCACGAAGGTCACGCAGAATCCACCGCGCAAGCATGGGTTGATGCCGGTTTAACAGGGGAGAAGTTTTTTTGTTCAACTTTTACAGTGAGGGAAGTTAATGCACACGGAATATTTTGCCTGGGGTCTGAAAATGACCGTCATCGGCATGGGCCTGGTCTTTGCCATGCTGGGCTTGCTGTGGGTGTTGCTTACGATCATCCTGATGCTCGACAAGCCCGATGAGGAGGAAGAAGAAGCTCCCGCGGCGTCGGCATCGGACGAAAGTGACGCTTACGAATCCGCAAGCCCGCCAGCGAGCGCCGGACTGCCGGCTGATCTGGTCTCGGCGATCACCGTCGCCGCGATCAAGCACAGGGCGGCGTTGCAGGGCGGTTCTGCTGCGATCATGCCTACCACATGGCCAGGAAGCCAACAAAGCAATTGGGTTGTTGCCGGCCGTGCCCGTCAAACTAACACTTGGACTCCGAGAGGGAAATGATGCGTCGCTATACTTTGAATGTTAACAGCACCGAGTTTGTGGTCGATGTTGAGGAAACCAATGCAAGCCAGTATGAAGTGTCGGTGGGTGGACAGTCCTACTCGGTGACGCTCTCTGGCGAGCAATCCGTCGCGGCTGCCGCTCCCGCTTCAGCGCCCGCCGCTGCGGCTCCGGCGCCTGCGCCCGTTGCGGCGGCTCCGGCTCCGGCCGCGGCTCCCGCTCCTGCGCGCAAGCCCGCTCCGGCAGGCGGCGGCAAAGGCGGCGCCGTGAAGGTCCCGATGCCGGGCACCATCCTCGAAGTGAACGTCAAGCCGGGCGACAAGATCGAACGTGGACAACAAGTCGCCATCCTCGATGCGATGAAGATGAAGAACAAGATTGGCGCGCCGAAAGCCGGTGTCGTCGCCGATGTTCATGTTGCCCCTGGTCAAACCGTTGCGCACGGCGAGGTGATTGTAACCTTCAAGGAGGACTGACATGGTTGATCAAGAAACGATGGCCTTGTTATTGCGCGGTTTGGGCGCGATCACATGGCAATCCTGCGTGATGCTGATTGTCTCGTTCGCGCTGTTCTATCTGGCGATCGTCAAGGACTACGAGCCGCTGCTTCTTTTGCCGATCGGCGCGGGTTGCATGTTGGCCAACCTTCCGCTCTCGCCGATGATGGACGAACACGGAATGCTCAAGATTCTCTACAACATGGGTGTCGAGAACGAGCTGTTTCCGCTGTTCATCTTCATCGGTATCGGCGCGCTGACGGACTTCGGGCCATTGCTCGAAAACCCGAAGTTTGTGCTGCTCGGCGCGGCGGGCCAGTTCGGCATCTTCCTGGTGCTGCTGGCGGCCCTCCTGCTCGGCTTCACGCAAAGAGAAGCGGTTTCGATCGGAATCATCGGCGCGATCGACGGCCCGACCTCGATCTATGTGAGCGGCCTTCTTGCCCCGCATATGCTCGGACCCATCACCGTGGCGGCCTACAGCTACATGTCGCTGGTTCCGATCATCATGCCGCCGTGCATCTACCTGATGACGTCTAAGAGCGAACGCATGATCCACATGGATTACAGCTCGCGGAAGATCAGCCGCTTTACGCGGATTGCCTTCCCGATCGTCGTTACCGTGATGGTCGGCTCCTTCGTTCCGTTCGCGACGCCGCTGATCGGAACTCTGATGCTCGGAAACCTGATGCGCGAATCCGGCGCGGTCGAACGCCTCTGCAACGCTTCGTCGAATGAAATCGCCAATACCGTGACGCTCCTCCTCGGTCTTGCGATCGGTTCAACGATGGGTGGCGAGAAGTTCATCAAGATGGATACGCTGTTCATCCTTGGGCTGGGTCTGGCAGCCTTCGTCCTTGACTGCATCACCGGTGTGTTCTTTGCCAAGGTACTGAACTTCCTCACCGGCGGCAAGGTCAACCCGATCATCGGGTCGGCGGGAATCAGCGCTTTCCCAATGGCGGCTCGCGTTTGCCAGCGCGTCGCGCAGGAAGAAGACTTTGAAAACTTCCTG
>JAIRZC010000081.1 GCA_031267455.1 Accumulibacter sp.
CGTAGGCCCAGCCCTTGTCGATGCCGGGCGGCAGGCCGGTTTTCAGATTGGGCGTATCCCACCCGGCCGGCGGTTCGGTTGCCGCGCCGCTCGGCGGTTCGGCAACGGCTTTGACGTAACACCGGCACAACCAGCCGTTCGGCGGGTAGTGCGTCTTGTAGAACGGGTGATCGTGCCGGAGTGTCAGTCTCTGATCGCCCCATTGTTTGTGCAGCGGGCGCGGGTGGAGCACCGAATCGTTGTGGATATACTGCCAGTAGGGGTAGGCTTCCAGGAAGGCCGGATCGGTCAGTTGCGCGTAGCGCCCGGCCGCCTGGCTGGTGAGGAGATTCGTTTCAAAGATGATCCGCGTTCGCCAGGCGACGCCTTTTTTACTGCCCTCTCCCGTCCAGCCTGTCCAGCCGCGCCGGGCGACAATCTCGTTAAAATCTTTTCGGAATTCTTTCAGCGAGCCGCCGCGTGAGATGCCTTTATCGACAGCGTCGCGCAAATCCTGGAGCAAATCGGCCTTGGTTGCACCGGCGACGACGAAGGCGCGATCGTGCGCTTCGTGGACGAGATCATTCCAGCGCATCGTCGGAACGTTGAGCTTTCCCCGGAAAAACTCGATCTGCTCGGCGAATTGCAGATTGAGCGCGGAACCCAGGCGGGGAGTGTCAGGCATTACGCCCGTCGAAAAATGAGGCGGTCGTATCGCGGGTTGTTCTTCTTCAACTCGGTGGGAAACCGCTATAGAACCTGTTTAGCAACTAATCCAATGTAGCCGAGCGATATCTCAAGAAAAGCCTATGCCCGGATAGAGGCAGGTTGCGCAGAAACTCCTGGCGGACGGTGGCTACACGGGGAGAAGTTTGCGAAGGTTCAGAAACTGCTTGAAGCGGAAGTGGAAATTGCCAAGCGCAGTGAGTTGCACACCTTCGCGGTGATTCCGAAACTCTGGGCCGTCAAGCGTTCCTTTGGCTGGCTTGAAAAGTGCCGCCGCCTTTGGAAAAACTGCGAACGCAAGCTACAGATTTCCCTTCAAATGCTCAAATTTGCTTTCATCAGTACCTTATTGTATTGAATAGACGCTAAACAAATCCTTAGGATTTCCTGAGAACTTCTCTTTGATGCCCTCTCTTCACTCCTCTTTTGTATCGATCGACGCACTGCCTATGTCGTCGTGGCACCTCCGCGCAAAAATTTGCTCCATAGAGCATCTTTCCAATCAATAAGAAAAAGTGTGCCATCAAATGACGGGACTATACACAATCGCCATGCCAAGACCTCCTCCTTTTTCTCCGCGAAAACGGCGCTTTCTTCTCGCGGCGCTTGGATGGATTTTCATTCACCCTATTTCAAAACCAGGCAAAAGCAAGTCGAATTCAAAATACTTCGAAGCGATAAGATATTCTTTGCCATACCGCTTATCCGTGAATTTCATATACAAAGAATTTTTTCTTCGTTCCCTGTTAATACCGCTGCTGCTAGCATAACGCGCTTGTTATTTCGTCCCAGGGAGAAATCAATGAAGTTTTCGTCAGGAGCGGCCAGGTTTTTATCCGCGGCCGTGTTGTTTTCCGCAGCCGTGGGAAGCGCAACGGCCGAGTCCGTTCGCGTCGGCTACCTGCCCGCGATCGGGCACGCCAAGTATTTCATCGCTTATGAACAGGGGTTTTTCAAAAAGGAAAAGCTTGATGTCGATCTCGTCGAATTCCAGAATTCGGCCGATGGGATCAGCGCCGTAGTCAGCGGCAAACTCGATACGGGTTCGTTCAGCACACCCGCGCCCTTGCTCTTCTATTCCCGGGGGTCGGATATTCGCATCGTCGGCGGAATCATGGGGCAGGATGGATCGGTGATCGTCAAGCCCGGCAGCGATATTCGCTCGATCGCGGACCTGCGCGGAAAAAAGGTCGCGACCGTCCGCCTGGCTTCGAGCGACGCCGTCCTCCGCGCCGCGCTCAAGGAGGCGAAAATCGACTGGCGCTCCGACTTGGAGATATTTGAGTTGAAGAACCCTCCGGCGGTCATCGAGTCAGTCAAGTCCGGGCAGGTCGACGCGGGCGTCGTCTGGGGACCTTTCGATCTGCGCGCCGAACAGCAGGGCCTGAAGGTCATCGTCCGCTCGGGCGACATTTACCCCGGACACCCCTGCTGCCGCCTGATCGTTTCGGGCGCTGAACTCAAGAAGCGTCCCCAGGTCATCGAGGGCTTTCTCCGCGCGTTGTTGCAGGCCGAACGTTTTTCGCAGTCTCACCGCAAGGAGACGATCGATTCGATCGCGAAATACGTCAAGCTCGACCGCGATACGCTCGAGAAGAGCTTTTATACGCCGAACCTCGACCAGACAACCGACCCCAACGTGAAGGGGGTCCAGCAATTCTGGCTCGCGCTCGTAGCGTCGAACTTCATCGACGGCAAGCGTCCTCTCGACCCCATCTTCGCCATAAAGCCTTACCAGGATGCGATTGAGTCGCTGGCGAAAGAAAATCCAAAGGATGTTTTTTACCAGGAACGCCTGAAACAGTTCAGGGAACGCAACCTGTGAATCCCGCGTCGAATCTTGCGCCCGCGCCGGAAAACCCCGCCGCGGGCGGTTTGCGTATCGAGGATATTTCATTTGCGTATAACGATGAACCCGTTCTGCGCCGCGTCGGGATCGAGGTGCCCGAGGGCGAGTTTCTCTCGCTTCTGGGCCCCAGCGGCTCGGGTAAATCGACGCTGCTTCGCCTGATCGCGGGCCTTGAAAGGCCAACGCGCGGGCGCATTGCCTGGAAGGGTGTCGAAATCGTCGGGCCGGGAATCGAACGCGCCGTCGTCTTTCAGGATTATTCGCTTTTCCCATGGTTCACGGCACAGGCGAATATTGCGCTCGCTGTTGCGAAGGCGCATCCGAACCTCAACCGCGCATCGCGTTTCGAACTCGCTCGCGATTATCTTTCGCGCGTCGGCTTGGGAGACGCGGCGGAGAAATATCCCTTCCAGCTTTCGGGTGGAATGCGCCAGCGCGCCGCAATCGCGCGCGCGCTGGCCCTTGAGGCGCCCGTCCTCCTGATGGATGAGCCTTTCGCGTCGCTCGACCCCGTCAATCGCGGGAAACTCCAAGACCTGCTGATCAACGCATGGAAAGGAAGCTCGCCGCGCCGAACGATCGTTTTCGTGACGCACGACATCGACGAGGCGCTCTACCTCGGCGACCGTGTTGTCCTTCTCGGCGCGAGTCAGGGCGGACGCCTGCTCGCCGAAACGCCCGTGCCCCTGCCGCGTCCGCGCGAGCGCGTTGCCTTTTTCGCGTCCGCGGAATTCAGGGCGTTGCGCGAGGACATCGCCGAGCGGCTCGACGCGGACATTATTTCCAGTCTCGCGTCCGTTTAAGTTATCATCCCAAGGTGAAGGTCTCATGTCGAAAACGATTGTTCTCATGGAAAATTCTGAAAGCCTTTCAAGCGCGGGGCAAGGTAGCGAAGATACTCCGATCGGCGATGCGCGCGATCGCGTGTCCCCGGTGCGTCCACGGCGCGCTTTCGTCGCATGGGAAGCGTTCGCGCTCTGGGCTTTCCTTCTCCTCGCCTGGCAGACCGCGTCGATCTTTTTCATCAACCAGGAAACGAATCCCCTGCTTCCCGCGCCGACGATCGTCGGAAAGGCCTTGCTGGAATCTCTTCCGGAACTCTGGAAAGGAACGGTCTCGTCGTTTTATATCCTTGTCCCCGGCTACCTGCTCGCCGTTGCCGCGGGAACGGCGCTCGGCCTTCTCGCGGGCGTTCTTCCCGGCTTGGGGCGCGCCTTTTTTCCGTTCGCGAAAGTCGTCTCGCCGATTCCTCCGACGGTCTATATTCCGTATGCGATCGCCGTCCTCCCGACCTTTCGCCTCTCCGCTGCTTTCGTCGTCTTCATCGGCGCTTTCTGGCCGGTCTTCCACAATGCCGCCGCCGGCGCGCACGCGATCGACGCGCATTACCGCGACAACGCGCGTGTCCTCGGCTTCACGCGCATGGAGACGCTGGCGCGAGTTGTCTTTCCAGCGAGTCTGCCGCACATCTTCGCCGGAATGGGCGTTGGCCTCGGCTTTTCTTTCATTCTTTTGACGGTCGCCGAACTCTTCGGCGCGAACGCGGGCCTCGGTCGTTTCATCCAGTATTACGCCGATTTCGCCGATTATCCGAAAATGGTCGCGGGGATCGTTTACACCGGAGCGGTTACGTGGTTCAGCATGACCCTGCTCGACAAACTTCGCCATCGGGCGCTTTTCTGGTTACGCTGAAAGCGACCATGCTCTTGACACGCGCCGCCGTTTCTTTCTCGCGGGCATTCGGCGCGCGGTTCGCGCTTTTTCTCCTTTTTCTGCTTTTTTTCCCCGGCGCCGCGAGAGCGGCGCTTTTCGACATCGAGGCGCAGGACCTCGCGACCGAACTGTCCGCCGCGCGGCGCGGGGGACGGCGGCTCGCCGTTTTCTTCGAGCTTCCCGACTGCCCCAACTGCCTGAAGATGAAACGTGACGTCTTCTCCGACCGAAAAGCGGCAAAGCGTTTCGGCCGCGTTTATCGCGCGGTCCGGATCAACCTCGCTTCGCCCCTCCCCATCGCCGACGCGCGGGGGCAAAAAAGTTCCGCGCTCGTAATCGCGGAAAGTTGTCGCGTTTACGCCGTGCCGTCCTTTGCTTTCTTCGACCGCGAAGGCGGCCTCGAATACCGCCATATGGGCGGACTTTCACACGCTTCCGAGCTTTTGCGCCTCGGGCGCTATGTTTCGGAGGCCATCTACGAAGAACGTTCGTTCCACGATTACCTATCCTCTTTTTCCAAACACTGAAAATCAAGAAACCATGAGCACGAACAAACTCATCAGCTTACGAGACGCCGTTTCGCGCTTTTCCACCGACGGCATGCAATACGCCAGCGGCGCGGCGTTACCCGTCGGGTCGGACGCAATCGCTTTCGGGCGCGAAATCATCCGCCAGAAACGCGAAAAGCTTCACGCCCTTTTCCATTGCAATTCGCAGCAGCTCAACTTGCTAGCTGCCGCTGGCGCCGTCGACCGGGCCGAATGCGGCTTTTCGGGTCTTGAGGTCTTTGGTTTCGCGAACGGCCTGCGCCGCGCCGTCGAAAGCGGACGCCTCGCGCTCGAGGATTATTCGAATCTTTCCATGGCGCTGCGCTTCCTCGGGGGCGCGATGAATTGGCCTTTCGTTCCCGCGACGGTCAATATCGGATCGGACAT
The DNA here is from genome assembly GCA_031267455.1 of Accumulibacter sp. Classification (GTDB taxonomy): domain Bacteria; phylum Pseudomonadota; class Gammaproteobacteria; order Burkholderiales; family Rhodocyclaceae; genus Propionivibrio. Next base: position 5,203 of record JAIRZC010000081.1, read on the forward strand.
CGCGTGGCGCAGCGCATTTGCCCCCAACGCGCATCCGGCGGAGGAAAAGATTCCGGTCATCGCCGATCCGTTTACCGGAAAAAGTCTCGGCGCGCTTTCGCCGCTCAAGCCCGACCTCGCGGCAATCCACGTGACGCTCTCCGACCCTGAGGGCAACGCAATCATGATCGGTACCGAGTGGAGTCGTTTCGAGCTTTCGCGCGCGGCGAAAAAAGTCGTCCTCGTCGCTGATTACATCGTCGATCCCGCATGCTCGCGACAGTTTCCGAACCTCGTTCGGATTCCCGGCGTCCTTGTCGACGCGGTCGTCTGGCAACCCTTCGCCGCGTGGCCGCAAAGCTCTCCGGGCGCCTACGATATCGACGAGGCGCATATGCGCCTGATGAACGAGCGTCTGGCCACCGAGGAGGGAACAGCGCGCTATATCGATGAATTCGTGACGAAGACGGCGAGCTTCGACGATTACCTCGCCGCGATCGGCGCCGATACGGTCGAAAGACTTCAGAAAAGTTCGTCGAGCTTCCTGCTCGACCCTTACCGCCACTGGATCAAGACGCGCGAAGAGGTCGAGACGCTTCTTGCGCGGAACGTTTCGAAAGGAGGCGCATGATGAGCGCGAGTCTTTCCTACACACGCCAGGAGATGATGGCCATCGCGACGGGAAGGGAAATCCACGACGGTGAGCTTGCAATTTTCGGCGTTGGTCTTTCAATGCTAGCGGGTTATTTCGCACAGGCCTGCCACGCCCCGAATGTCCGCTCGATCACCGAGGGCGGCATTTTCGGCGCAACACCGGTCGGCGGCCTGCCTTGGGGGATCGAATGCAACCGGATTTCGTCGAACGCGGTCAGTTTCACAAACGCGATCGACGCGCTCGGCTTCCTCGTCGCTTCCGGGCGCTGCGACGTTGGCGTGATCGGCGCGGCGCAGGTCGACAAGTTCGGCAACGTCAACACGACCGGAATCTGGGGGCATGAGATCGGGAATACCTACACGCCGCCCGTAACGCGGTTGACCGGCGCGGGCGGCGCGAACGACATCGCGAGCGGCGCGCGGCGCTTCGTCATCATGGCGAACCATGAGAAAAAACGCTTTGTCGACAAGGTCGAGTATATCTCCTCACCCGGTTATCTCAACGGTGGGGACGCCCGCGAACGCATCGGCTTCATCGGCGGTGGCCCATCGGCGATCATCACGACACTCGGCATCCTGCGTCCACATTCAAAAACCAAGGAATTCGAGCTTGCCGCGTGGTTCTCGTTCTCGAGTATCGACGAAATCCGCGCCAATACGGGATGGGATATCCGTGTCGCTGAAAACGTAGCGCAGGTGCCCGATCCGACCGAAGTCGAGCTTGCGGCATTGCGGGAAGTAGACAAAACGGGCATGTTGCGTAAAAAATAGGAATTCATCCGACTGACACAATCCGAAAGGAAACGACATGACCTCCAGTACGCAAGAACCCTTCGTTTTGAAACAACAAGAAGGCGGTATCGTCCGCTTGACGCTCAACCGCCCACAGGCGCGCAACGCGCTCTCCCAGGGCATGATCGACGCACTCCAAGCCGAATTCGACGCGATCGCGGATGACAAGACCGCTTTCGTCGTCGTCCTCTCCGGCGCGGGGCCGGCCTTTTGCTCGGGACACGACCTCAAGGAAATGCGCGCGAGCGGTTATGGGCGCGCTTACGCCGAAAAGCTTTTCGCCGCGTGCGGAAAACTGATGCAACGCATCGTATCGCTGCCACAGCCGGTCATCGCGCGGGCGCACGGCATCGCGACGGCAGCGGGTGCCCAACTCGTCGCGAGCTGTGACCTCGCAGTCGCCGCGGATACGACGCGCTTCGCGACGCCCGGCGTCAATATCGGTTTTTTCTGCTCGACGCCGATGGTTGCGCTCACGCGCAATATGTCCCACAAGCACGCGATGCAGATGCTGCTGACTGGCGATTTGATCGACGCGCCGACGGCCCTGCGCTTCGGCCTCGTCAACGAAATCGTTCCCGAACAGGATCTCGACGCCGCCGCGACCTCGCTCGCGGCGAAAATCGCGTCGAAATCGCGCCATACGCTCGCAGTCGGGAAAGAGGCCTTTTACCGCCAAGCCGAGCTGTCGTCGCTTTCCGACGCCTATGCCTACGCGCAAGGCGTCATGGTCGACAACCTTCAGGCGCTTGACGCGCAGGAAGGCATCTCGGCTTTTATCGACAAACGCCCTCCGGTCTGGTGTAATGCCTAGCTTCGCGGCGGCTTGATCTCCGCCGCGATTCGGGCTACCGATAGACCGCCGTGCGGACGGGGAACCCCGC